>NZ_JAVACL010000027.1:0-117942 GCF_032658145.1 Streptomyces sp. MK7 | reverse complement strand
GCAGCGCCGATGGTACTGCAGGGGGGACCCTGTGGGAGAGTAGGACACCGCCGAACAACTCTTCAAAGGGTTGGGCCCGGAACTTCGGTTCCGGGCCCAACCCTTTTTTGTTTGCCGTCACTTGACGTTCACGTTGCCCGACCACCATCCGCGGCATGGGTACTGCTGCACTGCTCAGAGCCGCCGGTGTCGGATTCGGTGACGAGGTCGTCGTGCCGGCGTTCGGCAATGTGGAGGTCGCCGACGCGGTGACCCAGGCCGGTGCGCTGCCGGTGTTCGCCGACATAGACCCCGTGTCCTACTGCCTCGACCCGCTCGCCGTCGAAGCGGCCGTAACTCCCCGGACGGCGGCCGTCGTTGTCGTACACCGCTTCGGGCGGTCGGCCGATGTCGCCGCACTGCACGGGATCGGGCGGAGGCACGGGCTGCTGGTGCTGGAGCACGGAGAGTCCGAGGCGCCGTACGACGAGACGGCACAGCGCAGGGAGCGTGCCGCCTATCTGGACGCGAGGCTGCGGGGCGTACGGACGCCGGACGGCGGGGACGGGCACACCTACCAGCAGTACGTGGTGCGTGTGCCCGGGAACGGCCGGCCGGACCGGGACGCCTTCGCACGGGCCGTACGTGCCAGGGGCGTTGACTGCCGGGTGCCGGTGAAGACGCCCGTGCACCGGCTGCCGGAGTTCCGCAGATGCGTTTCTCTGCCGGAGACGGAGCGGGCCGCCGAGGAGACGCTGACGCTTCCGGTGGACGCCTCGCTGACGCGGCGGGAGATGCAGCGGATCGTCTCGGCATGCAACGCGCTCGGGGGACCGATCGTGGTTGGGAGCCACGCCGTGTTCGGGGTATGATCTATTCCGTTGCCGCGAGGGAAACCTCGAAAGGGCGACAGGCCCCTATAGCTCAGTCGGCAGAGCGTCTCCATGGTAAGGAGAAGGTCAACGGTTCGATTCCGTTTGGGGGCTCGAGCGAAAAACCCCGCCCTTCCGGGCGGGGTTTTCTCATGTCCGGACCGGCCTTCCGGGCCATGCCCGGGCCGGCCCCACAGCCTTCGGGCCGGCCTCAGTGCCGGCCCACCTCCGGAACCCGCATCGCCAGGATCGCCATGTCGTCGGACGGAGCGTCCGAGGCGAAGCGCTCCACCGCGCGCATGATGCGTGCCGCGACCGCACCGGCCGTCAGGCCCGTGCACGTGGTCAGGACGTCCGCCAGGCCGTCGTCGCCCAGCATGCGCGTGCCCTCGCGCCGCTCGGTGACACCGTCCGTGACGCAGAGCAGGACGTCGCCCGGGTCCAGGGTGACCGTCTGCTCGTACAGGTCCAGGTCCTCCATGACGCCGAGGAGCGGCTGCGGCTCGGCGGCCGACTCCACCCTGCCGTCCTGACGCAGGCGCAGCGGCAGCGGATGGCCGGCGCACACCACCTTCAGCTCGGCGCTGCCGTCCTCCTGCGACCGCAGCTCGCCGTACAGGAGGGTGAGGAAGCGGCTGCGGGCGCCCTCGTCGAGGATCGCGGAGTTCAGGCGCTCCAGGACCGCCGGGCCGTCGTAGCCCTCGCGGGCCAGCAGCCTGAGCGCGTGGCGGGCCAGGCCCGTCACGGCCGCCGCCTCCGGGCCGGTGCCGCAGACGTCGCCGATGGCGAAGCCGTAGGCGCCGTCACGGATGGGGAAGAGGTCGTAGAAGTCGCCGCCGACCTCGTTGCCCTCGCCGGCCGCGCGGTAGATGACCTCGACCTCCACGCCGTCGATCTGCGGCAGGCCGGGCGGCAGGAGGCTGCGCTGGAGGGACTGGCTGATGGCCGTGCGCTCCGAGTACAGCCGGGCGTTGTCCAGGGCGAGGGCGGCGCGGCGGCTGAGGTCCTCGGCCAGTTCCAGGATCTCCTGGCGGAAGTGTTCGTCGGTGGGCTTGCCCAGGGTGAGCATGCCGATGACACGGTTGCGGGCGACCAGCGGCAGGACGACGGTCTCGCCGCCGACCGCGGACGCCGTGGCGAGGGTGGGGCCGATGGTGGTGCCGATCCGGTGGTGCGAGTCGCCCAGGCTGAGGCTGCGCATGGAGGTGCGCAGGGCCGCCTGGTGGGCGGCCTCGCCGGGGGCCGACCAGACGCGCGCGCCGGGGGTCGGTACCGGGTCCGGCGGCGGGATCTTCGACAGCAGGGACTTGATGCCGTCGATCAGCTCCTCGTCCTCGTGCAGGACGTAGGACAGGTAGGGCTCGGAGGCCTGGTCGGCGATGGTGTAGACGGCGCACCAGGTGGCCAGGGTGGGAACCGTCATCTGGGCCATCAGGGCGAGGGTCTGGTCGCGGTCCAGGGTGCCGGCCAGCAGGTCGGAGGCCTCGACGAGGAAGCTCAGGGAGCCGCGGCGCAGCCGTTCCAGCTCGCCCAGGCGGGCCGACTCCACGGCCAGTGCGATGCGGTCGGCGGCGAACTGCAGGCGCAGGGCCTCCTCGTTGGAGTATCTGCCGGGTGCCTCGGCGGCGACCCCCAGGGAGCCGGTGAGGCGGCCCTCGACCTTCAGCGGGACCGTGACGACGGAGCGCATGCCGGTGCCGCCCAGGAGGGGTGCGGCGCCGGGTGTGGCGGTGAGGTCGTCGTGGACGGCGGGCATGCGGGCCGAGCCGTAGCGGCCGGGGCCGGCTTCGACGGGGACGCGGGCGAAGCGCTGGCGGGCGGAGGGCAGGCCGGTGGAGGCGCGGACCTCCAACTCGGTCTCGTCGTCGGTCGCCAGGAGCAGGAAGGCGGCGTCGCCGTCGAGCATGTCGCGGGCGCGTTCCACGGTGCGCTGCAGGAGGCCGTCGAGGTCGTCGGGGGCCGGTGAGCCGATGAAGACCTCGAACGGGTCGGTGCCGGCGCCGTCGGCCGCGGCACCGGTGTCGCCACCGGAGGCGGGAACCCGCAACGGGCTCTGCAGCACGGCGCGTTCGTGGTCCCGTACGAGCAGGCAGACGGTGGACGGTTCGCCGCCGGTGTCGCGGACGCGGAGGTGGGAGGCGTAGACGGGGATGACCCGGCCGTGGGCGCCGCGGATGCCGTAGCTGCCCTCCCAGCGGGAGAGTTGGAGCGCTTCGGCGATGCCGGTGCCGGTGCCGGGGGTGTGCGGCCAGGCGGCGAGGTCGGTCAGCGGCTTGCCGACGACCTGTTCGGCGGCGTAGCCGAAGAGTTCCTCGGCGTCCTCGTTCCAGGCGGTGATGGAGCCGCCGCGGTCGATCTGGACGACGGCGACGCGGACGCGGCCGTCGGCGATCGGGAGGAGTTCGGCGGGCACCATGGGCCCGGCGGCGCGGGTGCCGACCGGACGCTCGGGAAGGTCGAGTTGGAACCAGACGTTCTTGTGCGTGGGTGTGTACTCCACGCCCCAGCGGGCGGCGAGGGCCGCGCACAGCTGGAGGCCGCGGCCGCCCTCGCGGTCGGGGCTGCCCATGTTGACGGCGGTGCTCTGCAGGGGGACCTCGCGCTCGGGGTAGCGGTCGGCCACCTCGATCCGTACGCCGTCGTCACTGCGCAGGCACACGACGTCGGCGGCCGTGCCGGCGTGGACGACGGCGTTGGTGACCAGTTCACTGGTGAGCACCACGGCATCGTCGACGATGTCTCCGAAGCCCCACCCCTGGAGGGTGTCGCGGACGAAGGACCGGGCGGTCGCGACCGATCGCCCGAGGGGCTCGAAGCTGGCGGCCGCGCGGGCGGTGATCACAGAACTCCTCGTCCGGTTGTCGACGTGCAGGCCTTGCGGGCCGACCGGCTCGCGGCGCTGCTCCGGTAGCTGCGGCCTCTGCGGCCGTGGCTCCGGGGGCTGTTCCCCGGGGATCACTCCGGTGGTCATTGTGTGCGGCCGCCCTCCGATGCCCGCTCGTTCCCGTGCCACCGCCCAGGCCGGACGGACCGGCGTGGCTGGACAGCCGCATGCAAGGTTACTTACCTTCGCGGTCGCTGCGGATGCCGGTCTTCGGTGTTTTCGCCCGGAGGGTGTGCGGACGGTGTGCGAAGCTGCCGAACTGTTATGGCCTGGTTCGGTGGGGGTGAAACACTGGGCAGGCTTCTGTTGACGTGGCGGGCAGGCTGAGTGGGTTCTGCGTGCGCTGGGCAGCAGGCCCTCGTGCGGCCTGGCCGCTTCGGGCAGAGTGACGCAGCAGTAAGCATCGGGCAGAGTTACCAAGCAGTAACCGGTACGCCGGGTGGTGGTGCCGGGGCACAGCAGTAGTGGTCGATCCCTGCGGGAGGGACACAGTGGAGTCTGGCGCAGCGACGCGGGGCACGAAGACGCGCGCGAAAGGCGGACAGTCCGGACAGTCCCTGAACAACCGGCGCACACCGCGCGGTGGTACCACCGCGGTGGACACGGCCGCCCTGAACCGGCTGCTGGCGGCTCTGGTGGGGATGCGGGACGGTAACTTCCGCAAGCGGCTCACGGTGTCCGGGGACGGCGTGATGTCGGAGATCGCGGCGGTCTTCAACGAGGTGGCCGACCGCAACATGCATCTGACCGGCGAGCTGTCGCGGGTACGGCGCATGGTGGGACGTGAGGGAAAACTCACCGAGCGGCTGGAGACGGGGGCCTGCGAGGGCTCCTGGGCGGTGGCGATCGAGAACTGCAACGCGCTCGTCGACGACCTGGTGCGGCCCGTCTCCGAGGTCGGCCGGGTGCTGTCCGCGGTCGCCGAGGGTGATCTCTCGCCGCGGATGGAGCTGCGCACCCCGGCGCCGGAGGGGGCCGGGCATCCGCTGCGGGGCGAGTTCCTGAAGGTCGGGCGGACGGTCAACAACCTGGTCGACCAGTTGTCGACGTTCACCGACGAGGTCACGCGCGTGGCCAGCGAGGTGGGCACCGAGGGGAAGCTGGGCGGGCAGGCGCGGGTGCGCGGTCTGTCCGGCTCCTGGAAGGACCTCACGGACTCCGTCAACACGATGGCGTCCCGGCTGACAGCGCAGGTGCGGGACATCGCGCTGGTGACCACGGCCGTCGCCAAGGGTGACCTGTCACGCAAGGTGACCGTGCATGTCGCCGGCGAGATGCTGGAGCTGAAGAACACCGTCAACACGATGGTCGACCAGCTCTCCGCGTTCTCCTCCGAGGTGACGCGGGTCGCCCGCGAGGTGGGCACGGACGGCATCCTCGGCGGCCAGGCGCATGTGCCGGGGGTGGACGGCACGTGGAAGGAGCTCACCGACTCGGTGAACCTGATGGCCGGCAACCTGACGGCCCAGGTGCGCGGTATCGCGCAGGTCACCACGGCCGTGGCCAACGGTGATCTGTCGCAGAAGGTGACCGTCCCGGCGCGCGGGGAGGTCGCGCGGCTGGCCGAGACGATCAACCAGATGACCGAGACGCTGCGGATCTTCGCGGACGAGGTCACGCGCGTGGCGAACGAGGTCGGCGCGGAGGGCCGGCTGGGCGGTCAGGCGAACGTGCCGGGCGTCGCCGGGACGTGGAAGGACCTGACGGACTCCGTCAACACGGTGTTCCGGAACCTCACCACTCAGGTGAGGGACATCGCGGCGGTGACGACGGCCGTGGCCAGCGGTGATCTGTCGCAGAAGGTCACCGTGGACGTGGCCGGCGAGATGCTGGAGCTGAAGAACACCGTCAACGGCATGGTCGACCAGCTGTCGGCGTTCGGTGCCGAGGTCACGCGCGTGGCGCGGGAGGTCGGTGTCGAGGGTGAGCTGGGCGGTCAGGCACAGGTGCCGGGCGCCGCGGGTACGTGGAAGGACCTGACGGACTCCGTCAACACCGCGTTCCGCAACCTCACCGGTCAGGTGAGGAACATCGCCCAGGTGACGACGGCCGTGGCCAACGGTGATCTGTCGCAGAAGGTCACCGTGGACGTCTCCGGCGAGATGCTCCAGCTGAAGAACACCGTGAACACCATGGTGGACCAGCTGTCGTCGTTCGCCGACCAGGTGACCCGGATGGCCAGGGACGTGGGCACGGAGGGACGGCTGGGCGGTCAGGCCCGAGTGGACGGCGTGTCGGGCACGTGGAAGGAGCTGACCGACTCCGTCAACTTCATGGCCGGCAACCTCACCTCCCAGGTGCGGCAGATCGCCCAGGTGACGACGGCGGTGGCCCGCGGTGACCTGTCCCAGAAGATCGACGTGGACGCGCGCGGGGAGATCCTGGAGCTGAAGAACACCATCAACACGATGGTCGACCAGCTCTCCGCCTTCGCCGACCAGGTGACCAAGGTGGCCCGCGAGGTGGGCACGGACGGCCGGCTGGGCGGTCAGGCGCAGGTGCCCGGCGTCGCCGGTGTGTGGCGGGACCTCACCGACTCGGTGAACGGCATGGCCGGCAACCTCACCGCGCAGGTGCGCAACATCGCGCAGGTCGCCACCGCCGTGGCCCGCGGTGACCTGTCCCAGAAGATCACCGTGGACGCGCGCGGGGAGATCCTGGAGCTGAAGAACACCCTGAACACGATGGTGGACCAGCTGTCGTCGTTCGCCCAGGAAGTCACCCGCGTGGCCCGCGAGGTGGGCACGGAGGGCATCCTGGGCGGTCAGGCCGAGGTGCAGGGTGTGGCCGGCACCTGGAAGGACCTCACCCAGTCCGTGAACTTCATGGCGAACAACCTGACCATCCAGGTCCGCAACATCGCCGAGGTCACGACGGCCGTCGCCAAGGGCGACCTGTCGAAGAAGATCACCGTCGACGCCAAGGGCGAGATCCTGGAGCTCGTCACGACCGTCAACACGATGGTGGACCAGCTGTCGTCGTTCGCGGAGCAGGTGACCCGGGTCGCCCGCGAGGTGGGCACCGAAGGCATCCTCGGCGGTCAGGCGCATGTGCCGGGCGTGGTCGGCATCTGGAAGGACCTCAGCGACAACGTCAACCTGATGGCCAACAACCTGACCATGCAGGTGCGCAACATCTCCCAGGTGGCCGCCGCGGTCGCCAACGGCGACCTGACGCGGACGGTGACGATCGAGGCGCGCGGTGAGGTGGCGCAGCTCGCCGACACCTTCAACACCATGGTCAAGACGCTGAGTTCGTTCGCCGACCAGGTCACCAAGGTGGCCCGCGAGGTGGGCACGGACGGCATCCTCGGCGGGCAGGCCTACGTCCCGGGCGTGGCCGGCACCTGGAAGGACCTCACCGAGTCGGTGAACCAGATGGCGTCCAACCTGACCGGTCAGGTGCGCAACATCGCCATGGTCACCACGGCGATCGCCAAGGGTGACCTGACCAAGAAGATCGACATTGACGCCCGTGGCGAGATCCTCGAACTCAAGACGACGATCAACACGATGGTTGATCAGCTGTCCAGCTTCGCCGAGGAGGTCACCAGGGTCGCCCGCGAGGTGGGCACCGAGGGACAGCTCGGCGGTCAGGCACGCGTGCGGGACGTCGACGGCACGTGGCGGGACCTGACCGAGTCCGTGAACGAGATGGCCGGGAACCTGACCCGGCAGGTGCGCGCCATCGCGCGCGTGGCGACCGCCGTGACCCGCGGCGACCTGAACCTGAAGATCGACGTCGACGCCTCCGGCGAGATCCAGGAGCTCCAGGACTACATCAACAAGATGATCGCCAACCTGCGCGACACCACGATCGCCAACAAGGAGCAGGACTGGCTCAAGGGCAACCTGGCCCGCATCTCGGCCCTGATGCAGGGACGCCGGGACCTGGAGGACGTGGCCTCGCTCATCATGAGCGAGCTGACGCCGGTGGTCTCCGCGCAGCACGGCGCCTTCTTCGTGGCCATGCCGCTGGTCGACGACAAGGACCTCGGCGCCGACGCGGAGGACGTCTACGAGCTGCGCATGCTGGGCTCCTACGGCTACTCGATGGGCTCCATGCCGACGTCGTTCCGGCCGGGTGAGGCGCTGATCGGGACGGCCGCCGAGGAGAAGCGCACGATCCTGGTGGAGAACGCGCCCAGCGGCTATCTGAAGATCTCCTCCGGGCTCGGCGAGGCGCCTCCCGCGCAGGTGATCGTGCTGCCGGTGCTGTTCGAGGGCAAGGTGCTCGGCGTGATCGAGCTGGCCTCCTTCACGCCGTTCACGCAGATCCAGAAGGACTTCCTCAACCAGATCGCGGAGATGATCGCCACCAGCGTCAACACCATCTCGGTCAACACCAAGACCGAGCAGCTGCTCAAGCAGTCCCAGGAGCTGACGGAGCAACTGCGGCTGCGCTCGGAGGAGCTGGAGCAGCGGCAGAAGGCGTTGCAGGCGTCCAACGCCGAACTGGAGGAGAAGGCCGAGCTGCTGGCCCAGCAGAACCGCGACATCGAGGCGAAGAACTCCGAGATCGAGGAGGCGCGGCAGGTCCTGGAGGAGCGTGCCGAGCAGCTCGCCGTCTCCATGCGCTACCGCAGCGAGTTCCTCGCGAACATGTCGCACGAGCTGCGTACGCCGCTCAACTCCCTGCTGATTCTGGCCAAGTTGCTCGCCGACAACGCCGAGGGCAACCTCTCCCCGAAGCAGGTGGAGTTCGCCGAGACCATCCATGGCGCCGGCTCCGACCTGCTGCAGCTGATCAACGACATCCTGGACCTGTCGAAGGTCGAGGCGGGCAAGATGGACGTCTCCCCGACGCGTATCGCGCTCGTCCAGCTCATCGACTACGTGGAGGCCACCTTCCGGCCGCTGACCGCCGAGAAGGGCCTGGACCTGTCGGTGCGGGTGTCGCCGGAGCTGCCCGCGACCCTGCACACCGACGAGCAGCGGCTGCTGCAGGTGCTGCGCAATCTGCTGTCCAACGCGGTGAAGTTCACCGACTCCGGGTCCGTGGAACTCGTCATCCGTCCCGCGCGGACCGACGTCCCGCAGGCGATCCGGGAGCAGCTGCTGGAGACCGGCTCGCTGACCGACCCGGACGCGGAGCTGATCGCGTTCTCGGTCACCGACACCGGCATCGGCATCGCGGCCAGCAAGATGCGGGTGATCTTCGAGGCGTTCAAGCAGGCCGACGGCACCACCAGCCGTAAGTACGGCGGTACGGGCCTCGGGTTGTCCATCTCGCGGGAGATCGCGCAGCTGCTCGGCGGTGAGATCCACGCCCAGAGCGAGCCGGGCCGCGGCTCGACGTTCACCCTGTATCTGCCGCTGCACCCGGGCGAGCTGCCGCCGCACGGCTACCAGCAGCCCGGGTCCGCGCTCGCCGCCGAGGAGTTGGTCGCCGCCGCCGAGCCGCACCTGTCCGAAATCTCCAGCCTCTCCGATCTGTCCGAGCTGTCGGCCGTAGAGGTGGAGATGCCGGCCGAGGTGAGGTCGTACCAGGAGACCCAGAACGGGGCCGCCGCGCTCTTCCGGCGCCGCCGCAGGGCGGCCCTGCCCGCGGGCGAGCAGCAGCCGGGACAGCGGGACCAGCAGATGCCGGAGCAGGCGGCCGGGACCCTCGGCGCCGACGGGCAGGCGGAGGCGGCGCCGCACGGGCGCCGGGACGTCCGGTTCGGTGGCGAGAAGGTGCTGATCGTCGACGACGACATCCGCAACGTCTTCGCGCTGACCAGCGTCCTGGAGCAGCACGGCCTGTCCGTGCTCTACGCCGAGAACGGCCGCGAGGGCATCGAGGTGCTGGAGCAGCACGACGATGTGGCGGTCGTCCTGATGGACATCATGATGCCCGAGATGGACGGATACGCGACCACCACGGCGATCCGGCGCATGCCGCAGTTCGCCGGGCTGCCGATCATCGCGCTGACCGCGAAGGCGATGAAGGGCGACCGGGAGAAGGCCATCGAGTCGGGCGCCTCCGACTACGTGACCAAGCCGGTCGACCCCGATCACCTGCTGGGCGTGATGGAGCAGTGGATGCGGGAGGGATGAGTCGGAACCACGGGCAAAGCACGTGGAGGACCCGGTGACGGGCGCCTTCGGGGTGCGCGCGAAGATGTTGAGTGAGGGTGCTCGAAGTCGTGTGGAAGTGCGGGATTCGGGGAACCTTCTGCTCTCCCGACGCGTTTCTGCTACGTGCACAGTGACATCGCGGTGACAGGGTGTGGCGACAGGCGGGGTGCGGCTACGATGACCGGCACAAGGACGGGCGGCGCAAGGGAGTCGTCCCCTGGGGCGGCACCCGCCGGTGCCTCCCCGGTTCCTGCGGACAGGGGCGGCCCCAAGCCGGGGCGAGGAGGGCGGGCCATGGTGCAGAAGGCCAAGATCCTCCTGGTCGATGACCGGCCGGAGAATCTGTTGGCGCTGGAGGCCATCCTCTCTGCGCTCGATCAGACGCTGGTACGGGCATCGTCAGGGGAGGAAGCGCTCAAAGCACTGCTCACGGACGACTTCGCGGTCATTCTGCTGGACGTCCAGATGCCGGGCATGGACGGTTTCGAGACGGCGGCGCACATCAAGCGGCGGGAGAGGACCCGGGACATCCCGATCATCTTCCTCACCGCGATCAACCACGGCCCGCACCACACCTTCCGTGGCTACGCGGCCGGTGCGGTGGACTACATCTCCAAGCCGTTCGACCCGTGGGTGCTGCGCGCGAAGGTCTCGGTCTTCGTCGACCTGTACATGAAGAACTGCCAGCTGAAGGAACAGGCGGCGCTTCTCCGCATCCAGCTGGAGGGCGGCGCGAAGGGCGGGACCGGCGAGGGCAAGGAGTCGGCGGGCCTGCTCGCGGAGCTGTCGGCGCGCCTGGCAGCCGTGGAGGAGCAGGCGGAGGCTCTCTCCAAGCAGCTGGACGACGAGTCCGCCGACGCGGCGGCGGTCGCCACGGCGGCCCACCTGGAGCGCAAACTCACCGGCCTTCGGCGCGCGCTGGACGCGCTGGAGCCGGGGGCGGGGAACACGTCGTCGGTCACGTCGCAGGGGTGAGGTTCCCCTTCGGGGACGGGCGGCTTTCCGGGGTTTGAGTCGGGCCGCGGTTCGGGCCGCGCCGGGCGGCGCGGGCTTGGGCGCAGGTCGGGCGCGGGCCGCGGGCGGGACCCGGCGCGGGGCGCACGCCGGGACGGGCCTTGGGTGCGGGCTGGAGCCCGGGTGCTCGGGGTGCGGCCAGGAGCGTGCGCGGGCCGCAACCGGGCGCGGGCCGCAACCGGGCGCGGGCCGCAAAAGGCGCGGGCAGCAGGCCAGGCGCGGGACGGACTCGAGGTCGCGGCCGAGGCCGCGGGCCTGAGCGTGGTGCCGCGGTGCCGGTCGGCTTCAGGGGAGTGGGCGCATCCCGGGCGGGGCCGGTGAGTGCAGGATCTGGCTCAGGAGGTGCGGCGGGCCGGGGGCCGTGCGTGGCACAAATCCTTCGATCACCGCCTTCGGTGACGAGGCGTCAGACCGTCGAGTCCGTGGGGACGACACGAACGGGTGAAGCAGTGGGCACACGTGTCCGCTGTCGTCTCCGACGGTAACCTCACACCTATGGCCTCACGTTCCTCCGCAGCCAAGAAGCAGCCCGCCAAGAAGGCGGCCGCTCCCGCAAAGGCTCCGGCGAAGAAGGCCGCTGCGAAAAAGGCACCCGCCAAGAAGGCTCCGGCCAAGGCACCCGCCAAGAAGGCGGCCGCCAAGAAGGCCGCGCCCAAACCCGCACCGAACCCCACCGGGGGCGTGTACCGGCTCGTGCGCGCCCTCTGGCTCGGGCTGGCGCACGCCGTCGGCGCCGTGCTCCGGGGGGTGGGGCGGGGCGCCAAGAACCTCGATCCCGCGCACCGCAAGGACGGCACCGCGCTGCTGCTGCTCGCCGCCGCCCTGATCGTCGCCGCCGGTACCTGGGCCGATCTGCGCGGGCCCGTCGGCGACCTGGTCGAGATCCTGGTCACCGGTGCCTTCGGCCGGCTCGACCTGCTCGTGCCGATCCTGCTCGGGATCATCGCCGTACGCTTCGTCCGGCACCCGGAGAAACCCGAGGCCAACGGCCGCATCGTCATCGGTCTGTCCGCGCTCGTCCTCGGTGTGCTCGGCCAGGTCCACATCGCCTGCGGCTCGCCCGCCCGCAGCGACGGCATGCAGGCCATAAGGGACGCCGGCGGCCTCATCGGCTGGGGCGCGGCCACACCGCTGACGTACTCGATGGGCGCGGTGCTCGCCGTACCGCTGCTGGTGCTGCTCACGGTGTTCGGACTGCTCGTCGTCACCGCCACCCCGGTCAACGCCATTCCGCAGCGGCTGCGGCTGCTCGGCGTCAAGCTCGGCCTCCTGCCCGACCCCCAGGACGACGAACCCGGCGAGTACACCGAGGACGACGCCCGCTACGACGAACAGTGGCGCGAAGCGCTGCCCGCGCGCCTCCGCCGGCGCCAGAGCGCTCCCCAGGCCTACGACTCCGACGCCGCCGAGCAGGAGGCACTCTCCAGGCGCCGTGGCCGGCCCCGGCGCTCCGCCGTGCCGCAGCCCGACATGGAACGGCGGATGGACGCCGTGGACGTCGCCGCCGCAGCCGCCGCCGCGCTCGACGGTGCCGTGCTGCACGGCATGCCGCCGTCTCCGCTCGTCGCGGACCTCACCCAGGGCGTCACCGTCGGCGACCGGGCCGAGACGCCGACCCCGACCCCGGTGCCGGCGGCGCGTCCCGAGCCGGACGGTCCGGCCACCGGGCCCAAGGAGGACTCGCCGGCCGCGCGCCCCGAGGCGGACCCGCGGGCCGGCCGGCCCCCGCGGGAGGAACAGGAGAAGCAGGAGAAGCCGGCCGCGGGTGTCCCCGACCTCACCAAGACGCCGCCCGCCGAGACCCGTGAGCTGCCGCCGCGCGCCGAGCAGCTCCAGCTGTCCGGTGACATCACCTACTCCCTGCCCTCCCTGGACCTGCTGGAGCGGGGCGGCCCGGGCAAGGCGCGCAGCGCCGCCAACGACGCCATCGTCGCCTCGCTCACCAATGTCTTCACCGAGTTCAAGGTCGACGCCCGCGTCACCGGCTTCACGCGCGGGCCGACGGTCACCCGCTACGAGGTCGAGCTGGGTCCCGCCGTGAAGGTCGAGCGGATCACCGCGCTGACCAAGAACATCGCCTACGCCGTCGCCAGCCCGGACGTGCGGATCATCAGCCCGATCCCCGGCAAGTCCGCGGTCGGCATCGAGATCCCGAACACCGACCGGGAGATGGTCAACCTCGGTGACGTGCTCCGCCTGGCGGAGGCGGCCGAGGACGACCACCCGATGCTGGTCGCGCTCGGCAAGGACGTCGAGGGCGGCTATGTGATGGCCAACATCGCGAAGATGCCGCACGTGCTGGTCGCCGGCGCCACCGGTTCCGGCAAGTCGTCCTGCATCAACTGCCTGATCACCTCGATCATGATGCGGGCGACTCCGGAGGACGTGCGCATGGTCCTCGTCGACCCCAAGCGCGTCGAGCTGACCGCGTACGAGGGCATCCCGCACCTGATCACGCCGATCATCACCAACCCCAAGCGGGCCGCCGAGGCCCTGCAGTGGGTCGTGCGGGAGATGGATCTGCGCTACGACGACCTGGCGGCCTACGGGTTCCGACACATCGACGACTTCAACGCGGCCGTGCGGAGCGGCAAGGTGCACTCGCCCGAGGGCAGCGAGCGCGAGCTTCAGCCGTACCCGTACCTGCTGGTGATCGTCGACGAGCTCGCCGACCTGATGATGGTCGCCCCGCGTGACGTCGAGGACGCGATCGTGCGCATCACGCAGCTCGCGCGCGCGGCCGGCATCCACCTGGTGCTCGCCACCCAGCGGCCCTCCGTCGACGTCGTCACCGGTCTGATCAAGGCGAACGTGCCCTCCCGGCTCGCGTTCGCCACCTCCTCGCTCGCCGACAGCCGCGTCATCCTCGACCAGCCGGGCGCCGAGAAGCTGATCGGCAAGGGCGACGGACTGTTCCTGCCGATGGGCGCGAGCAAGCCGACCCGAATGCAGGGCGCCTTCGTCACCGAGGACGAGGTCGCGGCCGTCGTCCGGCACTGCAAGGACCAGATGACGCCGGTCTTCCGGGACGACGTCACCGTCGGCACCAAGCAGAAGAGGGAGATCGACGAGGACATCGGCGACGACCTCGACCTGCTGTGCCAGGCGGCCGAGCTGGTCGTCTCCACGCAGTTCGGGTCGACGTCCATGCTCCAGCGCAAGCTGCGCGTCGGCTTCGCCAAGGCCGGGCGGCTGATGGACCTCATGGAGTCCCGGAACATCGTCGGTCCCAGCGAGGGGTCCAAGGCGCGTGACGTGCTCGTGAAGCCCGACGACCTGGACGGTGTGCTGGCCGTGATTCGGGGCGAGACCGAGGGGTAGCAGCACAGGGACGTCCGTCCGGTGGAGGCGGCCTCCGGCCGAGGGGCGGGTGGAAGGGTGGCCGCACCGTGATCCACCCGTTAGACAGCGGTGAGCAACCGTTTCCCTTGGACGTACGTCAAGTTGAGCGAGAGGACCGGTGCGGGTCCCACCATGGGTTCCGCGCCTGTCCCACCATCGGATTGTCCGGCCATTCCGATGGCGTACAAAGTCCTACCGCCGGGTCGCTCCACCCTTTGGCACCCCCCTAGACTGAACGTCCAGCACAGGCGGCTACACGCTCGAAAGGCGCCCCCGTGTCCATCGGCAACTCCCCTGAAGACGAGCGTCCGTTCGAAGACGTTTCCGAGGAAGCCCGCCCCTCCATCGGCCGTGTCCTGAAGGACGCGCGGCTCGCCGCCGGGCTGACCGTCGACGAGGTCAGCGCCGCCACCCGCGTCCGCATCGCGATCCTGCACGCCATCGAGGCCGACGACTTCGCCCCCTGCGGCGGCGACGTCTACGCCCGTGGGCACATCCGGACCCTGGCCCGTGCCGTCCACCTCGATCCGGCCCCGCTGCTCGCGCAGTACGACGCCGAGCACGGCGGCCGCCCCGCCCCGACCCCGGCCGCCCCGCTGTTCGAGGCGGAACGTATCCGCCCCGAGCGGCGCGGCCCCAACTGGACCGCGGCCATGGTCGCCGCCATCGTTGTCGTCGTCGGTTTCGTCGGCTTCACCGCCTTCAAGGGCGGTGGCGGCGACGGCGGCGCCAAGTCGCAGGTCGCCGAGGGCTCCACCCCCAGCACCAGCAAGCCCGCCTCGCCGAAGCCGAAGAGCAGCAAGCCGACCGACCAGAAGCCGGCACCGTCCGACAGCGCCATCGCGGCCGCGCCCCAGGACAAGGTGACCGTCCAGGTCAGCGCACCGAACGGGCGCAGCTGGATCTCCGCCAAGGACCACAACGGCCGCATGCTCTTCGACGGGCTCCTCAACAAGGGCGAGTCCAAGACCTTCCAGGACAGCACCAAGATCAACCTCATCCTGGGCGACGCCGGCGCCATCCAGCTCTATGTGAACGGCAAGAAGATCGAGGACCAGTTCCAGCCGGGCGCCGTGGAACGCCTCACGTACACCAAGGGCGACCCGCAGGTCGGATAGCCCCCTCACCAGGGAGGGAAGCGGACGCACGGAGAAGGGGTTGGCCAAGATCGGCCAACCCCTTCGACGTGGGCTGTCGGTGGGACGAAGTAGTCTTGAGCCCATGCCTGAACGCCGTACCGTCGCACTCGTCACTCTCGGCTGCGCCCGTAACGAGGTGGACTCGGAGGAGCTCGCAGGCCGTTTGGAGGCGGACGGCTGGCAGCTCGTGGAGGACGCCGCGGACGCGGACGTCGCCGTGGTCAACACCTGTGGCTTCGTGGAAGCCGCCAAGAAGGACTCCGTCGACGCCCTCCTGGAGGCCAACGACCTCAAGGACCACGGCAGAACGCAGGCCGTCGTCGCGGTCGGCTGCATGGCCGAGCGGTACGGCAAGGAGCTGGCCCAGGCCCTCCCCGAGGCCGACGGCGTGCTCGGCTTCGACGACTACGCGGACATCTCCGACCGCCTGCAGACGATCCTGAACGGCGGCATCCACGCCTCGCACACTCCCCGCGACCGGCGCAAGCTGCTGCCGATCAGCCCGGCGGAGCGGCAGGAGGCAGGGGCCGCGGTCGCGCTGCCGGGGCACGCTCCCGCGGATCTTCCCGAGGGCCTCGCGCCGGCCTCCGGCCCGCGCGCGCCCCTGCGCCGCCGTCTGGACGGCTCCCCTGTCGCCTCGGTCAAGCTCGCCTCCGGCTGCGACCGGCGCTGCTCCTTCTGCGCCATCCCGTCCTTCCGCGGCTCCTTCATCTCCCGCCGCCCGAGCGACGTGCTGAACGAGACACGGTGGCTGGCCGAGCAGGGCGTCAAAGAGATCATGCTGGTCTCCGAGAACAACACCTCCTACGGCAAGGACCTCGGCGACATCCGCCTGCTGGAGTCCCTGCTGCCCGAGCTGGCCGAGGTCGAGGGCATCGAGCGGGTCCGGGTCAGCTACCTCCAGCCGGCCGAGATGCGCCCCGGGCTCATCGACGTCCTGACCTCCACCCCGAAGGTCGCCCCCTACTTCGACCTGTCCTTCCAACACTCCGCGCCCGGCGTGCTGCGCGCCATGCGCCGCTTCGGCGACACCGACCGCTTCCTGGAGCTGCTCGACACCATCCGCTCCAAGGCGCCCGAGGCCGGTGTGCGCTCCAACTTCATCGTCGGCTTCCCCGGCGAGTCCGAGGCCGATCTGGCCGAACTGGAGCGCTTCCTGAACGGTGCGAGGCTGGACGCCATCGGCGTCTTCGGCTACTCCGACGAGGAGGGCACGGAGGCGGCGACCTACGACGACAAGCTGGACGAGGAGATCGTCGCCGAACGACTGGCACGCGTCTCCCGACTGGCGGAGGAGCTCGTCTCGCAGCGGGCCGAGGAGCGCATCGGTGAGACGGTGCGGGTACTCGTGGAGTCCGTGGACCCCGAGGAGGGTGTGTACGGACGTGCGGCGCACCAGGCACCGGAGACGGACGGGCAGGTGCTGCTCACCAGCGGCGAGGGTCTGAGCGTCGGCCGTGTGGTCGAGGCCAAGGCGGTCGGCACGGAGGGTGTCGACCTGGTGGCCGAGCCGCTGGCGGGCGCGTTCACATGCGATGAGGAGGCGGGCAGATGACGGGAGTCCCGGCGTCCGCGGCGGGCGGCTCCTCCGGCGCGCGAGGGGCGGCGTCGGGCCGTACCGGTGCGGACGGGGCCCCCGGCGCCGCCGGCACCTCCGGTCACACGCCCGGCGCGGCAGGCCGGGAGGCCGAGGAGCCGACCGGTGGCAAACACCCGCGCGGCGGGAAGATCGCGGCGGCCGCCGTGAACCAGGCCAGCGTCTGGAACGTCGCCAACCTGCTGACCATGCTGCGGCTGCTGCTGGTGCCCGCCTTCGTGTTCCTGATGCTGGCGAACGGCGGGTACGACCCGGCATGGCGCTCCTTCGCCTGGGCGGCCTTCGCCATCGCCATGATCACCGATCTGTTCGACGGCCACCTGGCGCGGACGTACAACCTGGTCACCGACTTCGGGAAGATCGCCGACCCCATCGCCGACAAGGCGATCATGGGGGCGGCGCTGATCTGTCTCTCGGGGCTCGGCGACCTGCCCTGGTGGGTGACCGCCGTGATCCTCGGCCGGGAGCTCGGGATCACTCTGCTGCGTTTCCTCGTCATCCGCTACGGCATCATCCCCGCGAGCCGCGGCGGCAAGCTGAAGACGCTCACGCAGGGCGTGGCCGTCGGGATGTACGTGCTGGCGCTGACGGGTTGGCTGGCCACCCTGAGGTTCTGGGTGATGGCCGTGGCCGTCGTGCTGACCGTGGTGACCGGACTGGACTATGTGAGACAGGCCATTGTGCTGCGCAGGCGGGGAATCGCCGAGCGCCGGGCCGCGTTGGAGGAGTCGTAAGGGTGAGGTCGCCGGCCGCCGAAGTCGTGGGACTACTCACGGTGAGGGGCGAGACGATCGCCGTCGCCGAGTCGCTGACCGGCGGCCTGGTCGCGGCGGAGATCACGTCGGTCCCGGGGGCCTCCAAGGTCTTCCGGGGTTCGGTCACCGCGTACGCCACGGAACTCAAGCACGAGCTGCTGGGCGTCGACGCCACTCTGCTGGCGCAACGCGGTGCGGTGGATCCGCAGGTCGCGGCCCAGATGGCGGCCGGTGTCCGCAAGGCCTTGGGCGCCGACTGGGGCATCGCGACCACCGGGGTCGCCGGCCCCGACCCCCAGGACGGACAGCCCGTCGGAACGGTCTTCGTGGCCGTGGACGGGCCCGGCGAAACGGAGAACGGCACCGCCCCTGGCGAGAAAACGGCCGCGCTGCGGTTGAACGGCGACCGGGCGGAAATTCGTATGGAGAGTGTACGGAGCGTACTCGCGCTGCTTCTGAAGCGGATTGCGGGCGAACAGACCGGGAATGAGCGGGCACAGGATACGGAACGGAACGGGGGGTTTTGATGTTTGCAGCCCTGAGTGAACACGACATCGCTCCCCGCACGGCCGCGGCGCGAGGCGGTACGGTGGGGCGTGAAGGATGCGGCTACGCGGTCCGAGGAGGGAGCCACCGATGATTCTGCTCCGTCGCCTGCTGGGTGACGTGCTGCGTCGGCAGCGCCAACGCCAGGGCCGTACTCTGCGCGAAGTCTCCTCGTCCGCCCGAGTCTCGCTCGGCTATCTCTCCGAGGTGGAGCGGGGGCAGAAGGAGGCTTCCTCCGAGCTGCTCTCCGCCATCTGCGACGCGCTGGACGTACGGATGTCCGAGCTCATGCGGGAAGTGAGCGACGAACTCGCCCTCGCCGAGCTGGCCCAGTCTGCTGCGGCCACCGAGCCCGTGCCCACGCCGGTTCGCCCGATGCTGGGTTCCGTGTCGGTGACCGGTGTGCCACCGGAACGGGTGACCATCAAGGCGCCCGCGGAAGCGGTGGACGTGGTCGCCGCGTGATCGTACACGCGTGCCCGAGCTGACTGACACACGAGCTGACACGCACGTCGTGAGGCCCCGGCCGGGGCTGCTCCGGGAAACCCGGGGGAGTTCAGGCCGGGGCCTTCGTGCGTGCTGCCGTTTGTGCCTTCTCCTGTGCGGGGCGATGGTTGAGGCCGGGTAGTGCTCGGCTCGACCGGCGCCGGAGCGTGACGGGAAGGCCGTCGGGCTGTCGTCCGGAGCGCCGGATGGAGGTGGGTGCGTGGGTGCGATGGCGGGGCCGGCAGTGCGCTGTGCGGCGGCTCTGGCCGCTCTGGGGCTCGGCGCGGTGTGGTGGTGGGCGGTGCTGCGGCTGGTCCTGTCGGGCGACGCGGGGGTGCTGGAGGGCGCGGTCGCGGCAGGTGGGTGGGGGCTGAGCCTGCTGCCTGTGCACTGTGTCCCCAAGGACTCGGTCCTCAAGGACTCGGTCCCCGAGGGCGCTGTCCCGGAGGACGAGGAGAGGGACCACTGACTCCGGGTGTCACCTGGTCGTACGGCGGTACCGCTCGCGCCACCTCTGCGGGGAACCCGGCGCCGGAGCGGGACCGCCCTGGCAGCGCGGACACCAGTACGTGGGGCGCTCCTGGGAGCCGTCGCCCTGGTCGGCCACGCGCACGGACGTGCCGCAGCGCAGGCAGGGGCGGGGCGCCCGGCCGTACACGAAAAGGTCCTGGCCCTGGCCCCGCAGGCCCGTGGTCCGGCGGACCGGGCGGTCACGGTTGGCCTCCAGGAGGCTCTTCGCGAGCGGGGGCAGCTTCGCGGCGAGCTCCGCGGGCAGGGCGCCCACGGGCAGCCATGGGGTCACGCCGAGCAGGAAGCAGAGCTCGCTCTTGTAGACGTTGCCGATGCCGGCGAGATTGCGCTGGTCGAGCAGGGCCTCGCCGAGCGGTCGGGCGGGGTCGGCCAGGAGGTTGGCCAGCGCCAGGTCGCCGTCCCAGTCGGGGCCGAGGAGATCCGGGCCGAGGTGGCCGACAGTGCGGTCCTCCTCGGTGGTGCGCATCAGGTCGAGGACCTGGAGGCGGTAGCCGACGGCGGCGCGGTCGGTGGTGGCGAGTACGGCGCGGATCTGGTGGCCGGGGCCGCCCTTCCACCGTTCGCCGTCGCCGTAGACCTTCCAGGCGCCCTCCATCAGCAGGTGCGAGTGCAGGGTCAGGCCACCCTCGACGCGGGTGAGCAGGTGCTTGCCGCGCGAGACCGTGTCCAGGACGGCCCGGCCGGACAGGTCGACCGTCGCGTACTTCGGCACCCGGAAGTCGCTTCTGGTCAGGACTCTGCCCGCGAGCGCGTCGTGCAGTCGCCTCGCGGTCTGCCAGACCGTGTCACCTTCGGGCATGGGTCCAGCGTGGCATGTTCCCGCGCACGTCCGCTCCGGTCATGTTCTCGTGCATGCCGGCTCCAGCCGTGGTCCGCTGGGCATCGGCTCCGGTCATGCGCGCAGGCGCAGCCCGCGCGGGGTCGCGATGAAGCCCGCTCCCTCCAGGAGGCTGCCGATGGGCGCGGTCAGGGCCGAGGTGCCGTTGACGCGCTCCACGGTGACCGTGCCCAGGGAGCCCGCGCGGGCGGCCGCGGCCAGTGCCTCGGCGGCCGCGCTCAGGCGTGGGTCGTCGCCGGCCGCGGCCTCCGGGTCGGCGGGCCAGGCCAGCAGGGTCTTGCCGCCGCGTTCCATGTAGAGGGTCAGCTCGCCGTCCACGAGCACCACCAGGGAGCCG
This sequence comes from Streptomyces sp. MK7, assembly GCF_032658145.1. Taxonomy (NCBI): domain Bacteria; kingdom Bacillati; phylum Actinomycetota; class Actinomycetes; order Kitasatosporales; family Streptomycetaceae; genus Streptomyces; species Streptomyces sp. MK7. The sequence goes on along the minus strand of NZ_JAVACL010000027.1, from coordinate 97,563 downwards.
GCCTTGCGCCCCGGCTTGTGCCCGGCGCCGGTCGGCGGCTCCGGCCAGGGCAGGGCGGCGCCGTAGGCGTTCGCCGGGTCGGCGGCGGCCAGGACGACCGCCCGGGAGTCCGCGGAGCCGCCACGGCCACGCCGGGCGCCGAGACCGGAGCCGCCGTACGGCAGTGCCTGGCCGCCGCCCCGTGGCCCGCCGTGGCCCGGTGACGTGAGGTCCCTGGGGGAGACGTACTCGTCCGGAGAGGAGCGGCCGGCGGCCCGCCAGTCGATGTCACCGCCGAAGCCGGTGGCGCCGGGACCGGTGGCGTCGAAGCCGTCGGACGGTTCGAAGGGGTGGGCCGAGTCGAGGCCGCCGGGCGGTCCGAAGGCGCTCGGCGCCCGGAGGCCGTCCGAGGGGCCGAAGCCGTCCGGGCCCGCGCCGCCCGCGAATGCCGGACCGGGCAGACCCTCGCCCCGCTCCCGTGCGTTGGCCGCCGCGCGGAGCCGGTCGACCGCGCCGTCCATGGCGAACTGTGCCGCGCCCAGGCCCTCCACCACATAGCCCCGCCGGGCCTGGCCGCTCTCCTCGAAGGCGGACAGGATCCGGTACACGGCCGAGAAGCCGCCTTCGACGCCCTCCGCGGACACCGCTCCCCGGGTGACCACACCGTGCCGGTCGAGGAGGGTGCGGGCGAGCGCATGGGCGCGCACGGTGGTGTCGGTGTCACGGACGGGCAGCAGGGACCAGCGTCCGGCGACGGTCGGCGGGCCGCCGCGCGAGACGGGACGGGCGGCGGCCGTCAACGAGCCGTAGCGCCCGCGCGGAACGGCGCGCTTGGCACGGTGGGCGGTGGAGCCGGCGGTGCGGCCCGAGCCCAGCAGGGAACGCATCGGTGCCAGCGTGTCGTTGGTGAGCCCACCCGACCAGGCCAGGTCCCAGAGGGTGTCGGCCAGTTGGGGATCCGTGGCCTCCGGGTGGGTGGTCGCGCGGACCTGGTCGGCGATCTGACGGAAGAACAGGCCGTAGCCGCCGGAGAGGGCGTCCAGGACCGACTGGTGCAGCGCCGTCAGCTCCAGCGGGTGCGGGGGCGGCAGGAGGAGCGGCGCCGCGTCCGCGAGATACAGGGAGACCCACCCGTCCTTGCCGGGCAGCGCTCCCGCGCCCGCCCACACCACCTCGCCGGCCGCGGTGAGTTCGTCGAGCATCGACGGCGTGTAGTTCGCCACCCGTGAGGGCAGGACCAGCTTCTCCAGCGCCGAGGCCGGCACGGAGGCGCCCTGCAACTGCTCGATGGCGCGCACCAGTCCGTCGACGCCTCGCAGGCCGTGCCCCCTGCCGATGTGCTGCCACTGGGGCAGGAACTCGGCGAGCGCGGCAGGCGGCACCGGCTCCAGCTCGTGCCGCAGCGCGGCCAGCGAGCGGCGGCGCAGCCGGCGCAGCACCGCCGCGTCGCACCACTCCTGGCCGATGCCCGCCGGGTGGAACTCGCCCTGGACGACGCGGCCGCTCGCGGCCAGCCGTTGCAGCGCGCCCTCCGTGACCGCCACGCCCAGGCCGAAACGGGCCGCCGCCGTGGCCGAGGTGAACGGGCCGTGAGTGCGGGCGTAACGCGCGAGGAGGTCGCCCAGCGGGTCCTTGACCGGCTCGGTGAAGGCCTCCGGGACCCCCACCGGCAGCGCGGTGCCGAGCGCGTCGCGCAGCCGGCCCGCGTCCTCGACCGCTGCCCAGTGGCCGGCCCCGGCGATCCGGACCCGGATGGCCCGGCGGGCACCGGCCAGTTCCTGCGCCCAGCCCGGCTCCGCGCCCCGCTCGGCCAGCTCCTCGTCGGTGAGCGGGCCGAGCAGCCGCAGGACGTCCGCGACGCCCTCGACGTCCTTGACCCGGCGGTCCTCGGTCAGCCACTGCAGCTCCCGCTCCAGCTCGACCAGCACCTCGGCGTCCAGCAGTTCGCGCAGCTCCGCCTGGCCCAGCAGCTCGGCCAGCAGCCGCGAGTCCAGGGACAGGGCGGCGGCGCGGCGCTCGGCGAGCGGCGAGTCGCCCTCGTACAGGAACTGGGCGACGTACCCGAAGAGCAGCGAGCGCGCGAACGGTGAGGGTTCGGGCGTGGTGACCTCGACCAGGCGGACCTTGCGGGACTCGATGTCCCCCATCAGCTCCACCAGGCCCGGGACGTCGAAGACGTCCTGGAGGCACTCGCGGACCGCTTCCAGGACGATCGGGAACGAACCGAACTCGCTCGCCACCTGGAGCAGTTGGGCCGCGCGCTGGCGCTGCTGCCACAGCGGGGTGCGCTTGCCGGGGTTGCGGCGGGGCAGCAGCAGCGCGCGGGCGGCGCACTCGCGGAAGCGGGAGGCGAACAGGGCCGAGCCGCCGACCTGGTCGGTGACGATCTGGTCGACCTCGCCCTTGTCGAAGGCGACGTCCGCCGCGCCCACGGGCGCCTGCTCGGCGTCGTACTCCAGGCCGGCCTTCACGGGCTCCTGGTCGAGGAGGTCCAGGCCCATCAGGTCGGCGTCGGGCAGGCGCAGCACGATGCCGTCGTCCGCGTGCATGACCTGTGCGTCCATGCCGTAGCGCTCGGACAGGCGGGCGCCGAGGGCCAGCGCCCACGGGGCGTGCACCTGGGCGCCGAACGGCGAGTGCACCACCACCCGCCAGTCGCCCAGCTCGTCACGGAAGCGCTCCACGACGATCGTGCGGTCGTCGGGGACATGGCCGCACGCCTCGCGCTGCTCCTTCAGATACGCGAGGACGTTGTCGGCGGCCCAGGCGTCGAGGCCGGCCGCGAGCAGCCTGAGCCGGGCGTCCTCGTCCGGCAGGGAGCCGACCTCGCGCAGGAACGCGCCCACCGCGCGGCCCAGTTCCAGCGGGCGGCCCAGCTGGTCGCCCTTCCAGAACGGCAGCCGGCCTGGCACGCCCGGCGCGGGGGAGACCAGGACCCGGTCGCGGGTGATGTCCTCGATGCGCCACGAGCTGGTGCCGAGTGTGAAGACGTCGCCGACCCGGGACTCGTAGACCATCTCCTCGTCCAGCTCGCCGACCCGGCCGCCGCCCTTCTTGGGGTCGGAGCCGGCGAGGAACACCCCGAACAGTCCGCGGTCGGGGATCGTGCCCCCGGAGGTGACCGCGAGGCGCTGCGCGCCGGGGCGGCCGGTGACCGTGCCCGCCACCCGGTCCCACACCACGCGCGGGCGCAGCTCCGCGAACGCGTCGGACGGATAGCGGCCGGCGAGCATGTCGAGGACGGCCGTGAAGGCCGACTCCGGCAGCGAGGCGAACGGCGCGGCCCGGCGGACCAGGGCCAGCAGGTCGTCGACCTGCCAGCTGTCCAGCGCCGTCATCGCGACGAGCTGCTGGGCGAGGACGTCCAGGGGGTTGGCGGGCACCCGGAGGGACTCGATGGCACCGGAGCGCATCCGCTCGGTGACCACCGCGGCCTGGACGAGGTCGCCGCGGTACTTCGGGAAGACCACGCCGGTGGAGACCGCACCGACCTGGTGTCCCGCGCGGCCGACGCGCTGCAGACCGGAGGCCACGGACGGCGGGGACTCCACCTGCACGACGAGGTCCACGGCGCCCATGTCGATGCCCAGCTCCAGGCTGGAGGTGGCCACCACGGCGGGGAGACGGCCCGCCTTGAGGTCCTCCTCGACGAGCGCGCGCTGCTCCTTGGAGACCGAGCCGTGGTGGGCCCGGGCGATGACCGCGGGCGCGCCGTGCGCCGCACCGGAGCCGCCCATCAGTTCGGCCGGGGAGTGATGCTCGTCCAGGGACTGGCCGGTCGTGCGCTCGTAGGCGATCTCGTTGAGCCGATTGCACAGGCGTTCGGCGAGCCGGCGGGAGTTGGCGAACACGATCGTCGAACGGTGGGCCTGGACCAGGTCCGCGATCCGCTCCTCGACATGCGGCCAGATCGAGGGCCGCTCCGCGCCGTCCCCTCCGTCGGCGGCCGGGGAGCCGCCGAGCTCGCCCATGTCCTCGATCGGGACGACGACCGACAGATCGAACTCCTTGCCGGACTCCGGCTGGACGATCTCCACCTTGCGGCGCGGCGACAGATAGCGGGCGATCTCGTCGACCGGGCGGACGGTCGCGGACAGCCCGATGCGGCGGGCCGGCTTCGGCAGCAGCTCGTCGAGCCGCTCCAGGGACAGCGCGAGATGGGCGCCGCGCTTGGTGCCGGCGACCGCGTGCACCTCGTCCAGGATCACCGTCTCGACACCGGTCAGTGCGTCGCGCGTGGCCGAGGTCAGCATCAGGAACAGCGACTCGGGCGTGGTGATCAGGATGTCCGGCGGGCGGGTGGACAGCGCGCGGCGCTCGGCGGCCGGGGTGTCGCCCGAGCGGATGCCGACCTTCACCTCCGGCTCGGGCAGGCCCAGGCGGACGGACTCCTGCCGGATGCCGGTGAGCGGGCTGCGCAGGTTGCGCTCCACGTCGACGGCGAGGGCCTTAAGCGGGGACACGTACAGCACCCGGCAGCGCTTCTTCGGGTCGGCCGGGGGCGGGGTGGAGGCCAGCTGGTCCAGGGCGGCGAGGAAGGCGGCCAGGGTCTTGCCCGAGCCGGTCGGGGCGACCACCAGCACGTCCGAGCCCGCGCCGATGGCCTGCCACGCGCCCGCCTGGGCCGCGGTGGGCGCGGAGAAAGCCCCCGTGAACCAGCCGCGGGTCGCGGGGGAGAAGCCGTCGAGGGCCCGGTGTGCATCGCTGACCATGCGTCCATCGTGCACCCAGCGACTGACAACATGCTCTGACCTGGGCCTTCGCCTTCGGCGGGGACGGGTCGGCCCGCGTGTCCGGCCGGCGGGCCGGGCCTTTGGCACCGGCGTCCGTGAAAGATCCGCCCCGGGCCTCGCGGAGAATGGGCGGATGGCGGCGGGATCGGGCGAGGAGCGGGCACGGCACTGGCGGTACGAGGAGCTGCCCGGTGTCGATCTGCTGCGGGCCCGGTACGTCCGCAAGGAGTTCGTGCGGCACACCCACGAGCACTTCGTGATCGCCGCCATCGCCGAGGGCGTGGAGGTCTTCCACCACCGCGGTGCCGACCGGTACGCGGGGCCCGGGGCCCTCGCCCTGGTCAATCCCGACACCCCGCACACGGGGCGGGCGGGAGTCCCCGAAGGGTGGCGGTACGGGGCCGTGTACCCGGCGCCCGAACTGGTGGCCGAGATCGCCGCGGACACCACGGGGATCCGCGGGACACCGGGGTTCGTGAGCCCGGTGCTCGAGGACCCGTACGCCGTCGGACTGGTCCACCAGGTGCTGCGCGCCGCCGACGAGGGCAACGCGCTGGCCGCCGACACCCTGCTGCGGGTCGCCGTGACACGGCTGCTGCGGCTGAACGGCGGGATGCTCCCGCAGCGGCAGGTGCGCACGGCGGGCGCCCGGATCGCGGCACGCGCGCGTGCCGTGCTGGAGGAGCGCATGGCCGAGCCGCCGACTCTCGAACGGCTCGCGGCCGACCTCGGGACGAGCCCGTTCGCCCTGCTGCGGGCCTTCCGGCAGGCCTACGGAATGCCGCCGCACACCTGGCTGACCGACGCCCGGGTGCGGCGGGCCAGGCGGCTGCTGGACGCGGGCACCGCACCGGCTCAGGCCGCCGCGGACGTGGGGTTCACCGACCAGTCGCACCTCAGCCGCCACTTCTCCCGGATCGTGGGCGTGCCCCCGGGCGCCTACCAGCGCGAGCGCAAGAACGTACAAGACGCGCGGCCCCGGCTGCTCCTACCGTCCGGGGCGTGGCAGAAGAGACAGCTCTCGCAGACATACGCGCCGGCGGCGCGGGACAGGACGACGGCGGAAAACCGGACGCCGACGTCGTCCGGGACGCCCTCGGGGTGGGAGTCGCCGTAGGACTGTCCGGGTTCGCCTTCGGGGTGACCTCGGCGGGCAGCGGACTGACGCTGCTCCAGACCTGCGCGCTCAGCCTGCTGGTGTTCACCGGCGCCTCGCAGTTCGCCCTCGTCGGGGCCCTCGCGGCCGGGGGCAACCCGTTCACGGCGGCCGCCGGCGCCTTCTTCCTGGGCGTGCGCAACGCGTTCTACGGACTGCGCCTGTCCCAGCTGCTGGCCCTCCCGCGCGGGCTGCGGCCGCTGGCCGCGCAGTGGGTCATCGACGAGACCACCGCGGTGACCCTCGCCCAGCCCACGCGCCGCGGCGCGCGGATCGGCTTCACCGTCACCGGCGCCACCCTGTACGTCCTGTGGAACCTCACCACGCTGCTCGGCGCGCTGGGCGCCAGGGCCATCGGGGACACCGACGCCTGGGGCCTGGACGCGGCCGGTCCCGCCGTGTTCCTCGCGCTGCTCGCCCCCATGCTGAAGACCGCCACCGAGCGGGCCGTCGCCAGTCTCGCCGTGCTCCTCGGGCTCGGCCTGCTCCCCGTGCTCCCCGCCGGGGCGCCGGTCCTGGTGGCCGCACTCGCCGCGCCGGCCGTGCTGTACCTGGAGGGGCGCCGCGGGGGCGGTGCCCGTGCCGACGTGCGAGAGGAGGACGAGCGTTGAACACCTGGATCGCGCTCGCCGCGACCGCCCTCGGCTGCTACGCCGTCAAGCTGGCCGGGCTGCTCGTTCCGGCGGGCGCCCTGGAACGGCCGCTGGTGAAGCGGCTCGCCGCGCTGCTTCCCGCGGCGCTGCTCGCCGCCCTCACCGCCCAGCAGACGTTCGCCGACGGGCGCGCGCTCGTCCTGGACGCGCGGGCGGCCGGGCTCACGGCCGCCGCCGTGGCACTGGTCCTGCGGGCCCCCTTCCTGCTCGTCGTCGCGGCGGCCGTGCTGGTGACGGCCGGGGTGCGGGCCATGGGCGGGTGAGGGACGGGCCCGCTGCCGGTCGAGCCGTCCACGGCGAGCCCGCCCGTCAGCCCATGGGGGGCCCGTACGCCCCGAGGGGGCGTGCAGCGCCTCGCCGGCTCGGGGGCACTCCCAGGGGCGGGATACTGGGGGCATGCGGTTGACGGTCTTCTGGGAGCGGATGGCGGAGCACTTCGGTGCCGGATACGCCGACACCTTCGCGCGTGACCACGTGATGTCGGAGCTCGGCGGGCGCACGGTGCACGAGGCGCTGGCGGCCGGCTGGGAGGCCAAGGACGTGTGGCGCGTGGTCTGTCAGGTCATGAACGTTCCGCGGGAGAGGCACTGACCGCGTCCCTCGGCCCAGGGAGTGTGCCGGACTGTCGGTGGCGTGCGGGAGACTTGCACCGTGGCACCCACTGACGAGTCCGGGCAGACGGCCCAGCACGCACCCCCGACCGGTACGACGCCGCCTTCCCGGCCCCAGGCCGGTGGTGCCGCCGGGCCGGGCGCCCGCATGCCGCGCTGGCTGCCGCGTGCGATGGTGCTCGCGCTGGCGCTGATCGCCGCGTTCCAGCTCGGCAGCTGGGCCTTCCACCAGGTCACCGGCCTGCTGATCAACATCCTCATCGCGTTCTTCCTGGCTCTGGCCCTCGAGCCCGCGGTGAGCCGTATGGCCGCCCGCGGCATGCGCCGGGGCCTCGCGACCTTCCTGGTCTTCCTCGGCCTGGCGATCGCCACGGCGGGCTTCGTCACTCTGCTCGGCTCGATGCTCGCCGGGCAGATCATCAAGATGGTCGAGGGCTTCCCGGAGTACCTCGACTCCGTCATCAACTGGGTCAACGCCACGTTCCACACCGACCTCAGGCGGGTGGACGTCCAGGAGGGCCTGCTCCACTCCGACTGGCTGCGCAAGTACGCGCAGAACAGCGCGGCGGGCGTACTCGACGTGTCCGCGCAGGTGCTCGGCGGCCTGTTCCGGCTGCTGACGGTCGCGCTGTTCTCGTTCTACTTCGCCGCCGACGGGCCACGGCTGCGCCGCACCATCTGCTCCGTGCTGCCGCCCGCCCGCCAGGCCGAGGTGCTGCGCGCCTGGGAGATCGCCGTCGACAAGACCGGTGGCTATCTGTACTCGCGCGGTCTGATGGCGCTCATCTCGGGCATCGCCCACTACATCCTGCTGGAGTCCCTGGGCGTGCCGTACGCGCCCGTGCTCGGCGTCTGGGTGGGGCTGGTCTCGCAGTTCATCCCCACCATCGGCACCTATCTCGCGGGCGCCCTGCCGATGCTGATCGCCTTCACGGTCGACCCGTGGTACGCGGTGTGGGTGCTGGGTTTCGTGGTGATCTACCAGCAGTTCGAGAACTACGTGCTGCAGCCCAAGCTGACCTCGAAGACCGTCGACATCCACCCCGCGGTCGCCTTCGGTTCGGTGATCGCGGGCACCGCGCTGCTCGGCGCCGTCGGCGCGCTGATCGCGATTCCCGCGGTCGCCACTCTGCAGGCGTTCCTGGGGGCCTACGTGAAGCGGTACGCCGTCACGGACGATCCCCGTGTCCACGGCCACCGAGGCCGGGGCACGGCACCGGGCCTGCTCACACGCGCGAGACGGCTGTGGCCCCGGCCGGCGGAGGCGGAGGAAGCCGGGACGGCGGACTCCGCAGCTCCGGCAGTGTCCGGGACGGCGGACGCCTCTCGGGGGCCGGTGGTGGCCGGGGAGAGCCCCTCGGGGGAGTGACCGGGGCCGGTGGGCTTCATGGGTTTGCCGAGCCGGTGGGGTTCAGCGGATTCTTGCGTGGAACCCCAGGGCTTCAGCCCTGGGAGGAATCGCATCCTCGTGGTCGCGGCGCGGAGCGCCGCGATATCGCTCGTGTGTGCTCAGCCGGGAAGCGGCCGGGGTTCGTGTCCGGGGGAGCCGTGGCTGTGCCAAGTTCACTCGGGCGGGTGATCCGTGGGGAACGTACGGTGGGCAGTCGTATGTCTGTGTAGGTTTGCTGATCGTGAAGCAGTGATGCCCGTTGTGCAAGCCCGTCGCTTTAGCGACGGGTAGTTGACTAGGTGAGGGCTGCCCAGATCCCGGCGCCGACGACGGCGGCGGCGTAGGCGGCGACGGCGGCGGTGACGATCCGCCGGCGGGCCGGCTCGCCGAAGGACGTACGGGACAGCAGCCAGGCCAGTGCGGGCAGGACCAGCACCGCGTGCAGGCTCACCCCGTGCAGCGGCTTGAGCGGGGCCGTCGAGTGGTACGCCGCCTGCTGGTGACCGGTCCGGGTCAGCACCACACCCCGCGCGATCATGGCGGCGCCCGAGGCCAGGGCGATCAGGAGGATCGCGAACCCCGAGCGCAGCGCGAGCGCCATCCCGGCGGGCCCCGCCGGCCGCCGCCGGAATGACACGACCGCGAACGAGGTCAGAAGCACCACGAGGACACCGCCGCCCACCGCGAGCGTCATCGACACCGCCGTGTCGAAGGACGTCTCCATGTTCAGGTGCGAGGGCACCCGGCGCCATGCCTGGAGCGTGATGCCCCCCACCTCGACGACGCAGTCGGCGGCGAAGACGACGAGCAGTGCCGTGCGCAGTCGCTCCCCGACGCGCAGATACGACGTGACCCAGGTGAGCGCGATCAGCGTCACGCCGAAGGACAGCCCGAACGTGAAGGGCTTGCGCCAGGAGACGGGCCCGTCCCACGGCCCGCCGTCCACCGCGAACACCACCAGGTGCGCCAGGCCGGACAGCACGAGGAGCAGGCCGGTGGCGTGGCACAGCCGCTCGGCGGGGCGCAGCGCGCGGGCGTGGGCGGACAGGAGGGAGGGGCGCCGTGGGAACGTGGAGACTGCCATGGCGCAAGCCTCGCGAAGGCGCCGTGGACCGTCGTCGTCCGGTCGAAGGCATCCGGTCTACCGCGCACGGAGTAGGCGGGGCGAGCGGCGGGCGGCCGGGGCGCGCCGAGGGTGTGGGCGAGCTTGACACGAAAATCGAACATCCATTCTTATGGATGCTCCGGCGGGGCTCGACGGAGGGGATTTCGGCCCGTTATGGGGTAGAAGGTTCCCTGGTTATCCACAGGCCGGACGTGCGTCGAGGCGCATTGTCAGTGGCAGGCGTTAGCGTCTTTGACGTGAAGCGATCGACTCAAGCAAACCGGGTGGAACCCATGGCAGGAACCGACCGCGAGAAGGCTCTCGACGCCGCGCTCGCACAGATTGAACGGCAATTCGGCAAGGGCGCGGTCATGCGCATGGGCGAGCGGTCGAAGGAGCCCATCGAGGTCATCCCGACCGGGTCGACCGCGCTCGATGTGGCCCTCGGCGTCGGCGGCCTGCCGCGCGGCCGTGTCGTGGAGATCTACGGCCCGGAGTCCTCGGGTAAGACGACCCTGACCCTGCACGCCGTGGCGAACGCGCAGAAGGCCGGCGGTCAGGTGGCCTTCGTGGACGCCGAGCACGCCCTCGACCCCGAGTACGCGCGCAAGCTCGGTGTCGACATCGACAACCTGATCCTCTCCCAGCCGGACAACGGCGAGCAGGCGCTGGAGATCGTGGACATGCTGGTCCGCTCCGGTGCCCTGGACCTCATCGTCATCGACTCGGTGGCGGCGCTCGTCCCGCGCGCGGAGATCGAGGGCGAGATGGGCGACTCGCACGTGGGTCTGCAGGCCCGCCTGATGAGCCAGGCCCTGCGTAAGATCACCAGCGCGCTCAACCAGTCGAAGACCACCGCGATCTTCATCAACCAGCTGCGCGAGAAGATCGGTGTGATGTTCGGCTCCCCGGAGACCACGACGGGTGGCCGGGCGCTGAAGTTCTACGCCTCCGTGCGCATCGACATCCGCCGTATCGAGACCCTGAAGGACGGCACCGAGGCGGTCGGCAACCGCACCCGCTGCAAGGTCGTCAAGAACAAGGTCGCTCCGCCCTTCAAGCAGGCCGAGTTCGACATCCTCTACGGCCAGGGCATCAGCCGCGAGGGCGGCCTGATCGACATGGGTGTGGAGCACGGCTTCGTCCGCAAGGCCGGCGCCTGGTACACCTACGAGGGCGACCAGCTCGGCCAGGGCAAGGAGAACGCGCGCAACTTCCTCAAGGACAACCCCGACCTGGCCAACGAGATCGAGAAGAAGATCAAGGAGAAGCTGGGCGTCGGCGTGCGGCCGGAGGAGCCGACCGCCGAGCCGGGCGCTGACGCGGCGGTCTCCGCCACCCCGGGCGACGCGGCCAAGACGGTGCCCGCCCCCGCGGCCGCCAAGGCCACCAAGGCCAAGGCCGCCACAGCCAAGAGCTGACCCGTGACACGACGAACCGACTGGGCCGAGTACGAGTACGGACACACCGCTTCCGGTGCCCCACGGGGGAGGGGCACCGGGAACCGGCCCGGCACGGGCGCCGACGGTGCCGATGCGGACGCGGACGACGCGTACCGGCCGCACGGCGCCACGACAGGCTCACGTGCGGGTGGTGACTCACGCCAGGACGGCTCGCGTGACGGCGGGCCGCGCGGCGGGCGCGGGCGTCGCCGGCGGGGCTTCGGCGAGGCGACGGCCGTGGCGGACGGGGACACCTCTTCCTTGTCGAGGGCTGAGCAGGGGGAGTCTCCGGGGGACCCGGTGGAGCGGGCGCGAGCGATCTGTCTGCGCCTGCTCACCGGGACCCCACGCACCCGTAAGCAGCTCGCCGACGCCCTGCGCAAGCGGGAGATCCCGGACGAGGCGGCGGAGCAGGTGCTGTCCCGGTTCGAGGAGGTCGGGCTGATCGACGACAGCGCGTTCGCGGACGCGTGGGTGGAGTCCCGGCACCACGGGCGCGGACTGGCCCGCCGGGCGCTCGCCCAGGAACTGCGCACCAAGGGTGTTGACGCCACGCTGATCGACGAGGCCGTCGGCCGGCTCGACAGCGAGCAGGAGGAGGCCACCGCCCGCGAGCTCGTCGCCCGCAAGCTGCGCTCCACCCGGGGCCTGGACCGCGACAAGCGGCTGCGCCGCCTGGCCGGCATGCTCGCCCGCAAGGGCTACTCCCAGGGGCTGGCCCTTCGGGTGGTCCGACAGGCGCTGGAGGAAGAGGGCGAGGACACGGAGTTCCTCGCCGGCGAGGGGTACTGAGACAGCGGCTACGGCGCCCACGCCGTCACCGGCAGCCCGGCCGCCCGCCAGGCCTGGAAACCGCCGACCAGGTCGGTCGCCCGGTGCAGGCCCAACTGGTGCAGGGACGCGGCCGCCAGGCTCGACGCGTAGCCCTCGTTGCAGACCACCACGAAGCGCAGATCGTGGCCGGTGGCCTCGGGGAGGCGGTGGCTGCCCTGGGGATCGAGCCGCCACTCGAGTTCGTTGCGCTCGACGAGGAGGGCGCCCGGGATCAGTCCGTCCCGCTCGCGCAGCGCGGCGTAGCGGATGTCCACCAGCAGGGCCTCGCCGGTCCGGGCCGCGGCGTACGCCTCCCGCGGCTCGACGCGCTCATAGCCCCGGCGCACCTGCTCCAGCAACTCGTCGATCCCGACCGGCCGTTCACCCGCGCCGCTCACTGCCGCTCCTCCGGTGCCGCTCACTGCCAGTCCTCCAGGCGCTCGATCTGCTCCAGGCGCAGCGTCTGGCCGGAGCGGCTGTAGCGGCGGATTCGCGGCAGCGGTGGGTAGTAGGCGTGCACGGAGATCGCGTGCCGTTCGGTGGACCCGTTGAGCACCTCGTGGACGTGGTGGCGGCCGAAGGAGCGGCCCCTGCCCGCCGGGAGCCGTCGCTCGCGGTCCACGCCGTCGGTGAGTTCCAGGGTCTTCCAGCCGTCGGTGGGCAGGCGGGTGGCGAGGGAGTTCTCCGTCAGCTCACCGGCGGCGGTGACGAAGGCACCGACCGAGTCGGCGTGGTCGTGCCAGCCGGTACCGGTGCCGGGCGGCCAGCCGATCAGCCAGGCCTCGCTGCCCGCGGGCCCTTCCAGCCGTACCCAGGTGCGGCCCTCCGGGTCGAGCGGCAGGGAGGCGATCAGCGCGGCGTCGACGGCCACCCGCCGCGCGAAGTCGAGGAGCTCCGCCTGGGTCGGCTGCGGAGAAGCGGAGCCAGCCGAAGCAGTCGTGGACATCGTGGTGATGGCGGATGCGGATGCGGATGTGGATGTGGAGGAGAAGACAGACACGTACACCGTCCTAACGAGCGTTCGCGGAGGCGCGACGGCACGGAGGCGCAGAGGAGCGCGGAAGGCACGTGAACGGCGCGCGCGGGAAAGGGGGATGCGAGTTCAGCAGAACGGGTGACAGACGCAGCCCGCATAGCGGACGAGGTCCATATGGACCCTCCGCCACAGGCGCACATCGGTGTCGGTCACGATCCGGAGTACACCACGGCGCACCGAAACCGGTCAACTCACCGTAATCCATGTGGACAGCACGGTGACGGTGCGTACGCTCGGCGGGCGCCCGGGCGCCCGGGCGTCAGCGTCACCCCGGACGCCGGCGGGCGCCCGGGCGTCAGCGCGCCCCCGCCTCCGCCCGCGTCTCCGTGTGCGCCGGTCCGCCGAGCGCGGCTTTTGCCGCCGCGTACAGATCGGCGGGGCGCACTCCGCCGAGCGCGATGACCAGGTGCCCGTCGGGGCGCACCAGGAGCACGGTGTGGGGGGCCGCGCCCGGATAGCTCTCGGCGACCAGCAGCTCGGCACGATGCGGCAGGGCCGTCACCGCGGCCGCCAGCCGGGGCATGATCCCGGCGCCCACCCAGTGCCGGCGCTCCCACACCCCCGTACCGGGCGCCACCAGCACCACCAGCAGCACCCCGCGGCCCAGCCGCTCCCGCAGCGGTACGAACGAGCCGTCCTCCGCCGTCACCACCACATCGGCGACCGGCGCACCGACCGGCGTGTCCACCGGCACCTCGGCCTCGCAGCCCGGGGGCGCCAGCGGCGAGCCGGCGTACACCCCCGGCGCGCCCAGTGCCCCGCGCCCGAGGTGGCCGTCCATCAGCAGCGCGTCGTGCCCGCGCGCGGCCCCGGGGACGTACGAGCGCAGACCGCCGCCCCCGCGCAGCACCGGCAGCACCTGGTCCGCGGCGCGCAGCCGGGCGGCGACGACCGCCCGCCGCTCCGCCTGGTAGCTGTCCAGCAGTGTCTCGTGGGACCCGTGGTGCCAGGCGGTGGCCAGCTTCCAGGCCAGGTTGTCGGCGTCCCGCAGACCCTCGTCCAGCCCCTGGGTGCCGAACGCGCCCAGCAGGTGCGCCGCATCCCCGGCGACGAAGACGCGGCCGACGCGCCAGCGGCGGGCCAGTCGGTGGTGGACCGTGTGGACCCCGGTGTCCAGGAGCTCGTACGACGGTGCGGACTCGCCGGTCCAACCGGTCAGGGTCTCCCGGATCCGGGAGACCAGCAGTTCGGGCGTCACCAGGTCCTTGCCGGGCGGCAGCAGCCAGTCCAGCCGCCACACGCCGTCCGGAAGCGGGCGGGCGGTGATCTCCCCGGCGAAGGGGCCGGTCGCCCGCCACGGCGGCACCCGGTGGAGGAACGCTTCCTCGGGCCGGGGGAGTTCCGCGCGCAACGCGGCGACGGCGTGCCGCTCGACGGCCGTACGGCCGGGGAAGCGGATGTCCTGGAGTTTGCGCACGGTCGAGCGCGGCCCGTCGCAGCCGACGAGGTAACTCCCGCGCCACCAGGTGCCGGCCGGGCCGCGGGTGTGCGCGGTGACGCCCGCCGCTTCCTGCTCTATGGTGTCGAGCCGGCTGTCGGTCGCCAGTTCGACCAGCGGCTCGCGGGCGACGGCGGCGCGCAGAGCGCCGGTCAGGACGTGCTGCGCGATGTGCAGCGGTGCGGGCAGCCCCGCGTCGGCCGCACCCGCCGCACCGGCGGAACCAGCCGCACCAGCCGTCCCGGTGTCGCCGAAGGCGACCTCACCCGTCACCTGCTTGCGGCGCAGCAGCCGCCATCCGGCCCAGCGCAGCCCGGCCGGGCCGAGCGCCGCACCGGCCAGCCGCTCCACCAGCGCTGCGGTGTCCTCACGCAGCACAACGGTCCGCGCGGCGCGCGGCGCGTCTCTGCCCGGTGTCTCGTCGAGCACGACCGACGGCACCTCCTGGCGCGCCAGCGCCAGGGCGAGCGTGAGCCCGACGGGCCCCGCGCCGACGACGATCACCGGGTCCACGGCGCGGCGCCCCCTGCCCGCGGCGATGTCCTGACCGACAGACGTGAACAAACAGTAGGAGCAGGGTGCACGATCACAGAACGTATGCAACCCATTGCCGCTGCTTGCGTCAAGTGACGGGGGCAGTGGTGATCACTCCACTGCCCCCGTGTCGCACTGCGGCATGACTGACCGTCAGACGTGCGTCTTCCCGGCGTAGCCGCCCGCCGCTTCACCGCCGGCGGTTCCGGTCGCCTGCGTGCCCCCCACCGCCGCCGGCGCGAGCACCGCCCCGGTGGACTTCTTGCCCCGCCGCAGCCGCCGCTCCAGCCAGCTCGCGAAGCTGGTGAGGCTGAAGTTGAGCGCCACGTAGATCACCGCCACGATCGTGAAGCTCGCGATGGTGTTCGCACCGTAGTACGAACTCATCGGGGAGACCGCCGCGAGCAGCTCAGGGAAGGTGAGGATCGCGCCGCCGAGCGCGGTGTCCTTCACGATGACCACCAGCTGGCTGACGATCGCCGGCAGCATCGCGGTCACTGCCTGCGGCAACAGGATCGACGTCATGGTCTGGGTCTTGCGCAGGCCTATGGCCAGGGCGGCCTCCGTCTGGCCCTTGGGCAGGGCCAGGATGCCCGCGCGGACGATCTCCGCGAGGACCGAGGCGTTGTAGAGCACCAGGCCGGTGACCACGGCGTACAGCGGGCGGTCGTCGGAGTTGACGTTGGTGTACTGGGCGAACAGTGCGTTGCCGAAGATCATCAGGATCAGCACCGGGATGGCGCGGAAGAACTCCACGACCACCCCGGCCGGAACGCGGATCCAGGCGTGGTCGGACAGCCGTGCGATCCCGAAGACGGCACCCAGCGGCAACGCGATGATCATCGACATGGCCGCCGCGATCAGCGTGTTCTTCAGGCCCGGCAGGATGTACGTGGTCCACGCCTCGGAACCGGAGAAGAACGGCTTCCACTTCTCCGAGTCCAGCTGCCCCTTGTCGCTCAGGCTCTGGTACACCCACCACACGAGTCCCGCGAGGGCGAGCAGGAACACGATCGTGTAGACGACATTGCGCCGTTTGGCCCTCGGCCCCTGCGCGTCGTACAGCACCGAGCTCATCGCTTCACCGCCACCTTCTTGCCCACCCAGCCGAGGATCAGGCCGGTCGGCAGCGTCAGACACACGAAGCCGAATGCGAAGACCGCGGAGATCAGCAGGAGTTGTGCCTCGTTCTCGATCATCTCCTTCATCAGCAGGGCCGCCTCGGCGACGCCGATCGCGGCGGCCACCGTCGTGTTCTTGGTGAGCGCGATCAGGACGTTGGTCAGCGGGCCGACCACCGAGCGGAACGCCTGCGGCAGCACCACCAGGGTCAGCACCTGCGTGAAGCTCAGCCCGAGCGCGCGGGCCGCCTCCGCCTGGCCGACCGGCACCGTGTTGATGCCGGAGCGGATCGCCTCGCAGACGAACGCCGAGGTGTAGGCGATCAGACCGAGCACGGCGAGCCGGAAGTTGATGGTGTCGAAGTCCTGCGTGCCGAGGCTGACCCCGAGTGTCTGGTTCAGGCCCAGCGAGGTGAACAGGATGATCACCGTCAGCGGGATGTTCCGCACGACGTTGACGTAGACGGTACCGAAGCCGCGCATGAGGGGCACCGGGCCGACGCGCATGGCGGCCAGCAGGGTGCCCCAGACCAGGGAGCCGGCGGCCGAGAGCAGCGTGAGCTGCACGGTCACCCAGAAGGCTCCCAGCAGGTCATAGCCTGAAAGAAAGTCGAACACGATCTCCCGCGCTTCCGCGTGTGAAGGGGCTGGACCCCGGGTGCGCCGCTCCCCCGTGGACGGCGCACCCGGGGCGCTGACTCAGCTCTTGATGTCGCCGATCTTCGGCGCCGGCTCGTTCTGGTAGTTCGCGGGACCGAAGTTGGCCTGCACGGCCTTCTCCCAGGAACCGTCGGCGACCATGTCCTCCAGGGCCTTGTTGATCTTGGCCTTGAGGTCGCTGCCCTTCTTGACGCCGATGCCGTAGTTCTCGTTGGTCATCTTGAAGCCGCCCAGCTTGAACTTGCCCTTGAACTGGTCCTGGGAGGCGTAACCGGCGAGGATCGAGTCGTCGGTGGTCAGCGCGTCGATCGCCTTGTTCTGCAGACCGGTCAGGCAGGCGGAGTACGTGGGGTACTTCAGCAGGTTGGCCTTGGGCGCCAGCTTGTCCTTGATGTTCTGCGCCGAGGTGGAACCGGTGACCGAGCACAGCTTCTTGCTGTTGAGGTCGGCCGGCGACTTGATCGAGGTGTCGTCGGCACGGACCAGGACGTCCTGGTGGGCCAGCAGGTAGGGGCCAGCGAAGTCGACCTTCTTCTCGCGCTCCGGGGTGATCGAGTAGGTGGCGGCGATGAACTGGACGTCACCGCGCTGCAGCATCGTCTCGCGGTCGGCGCTCTTGGACTCCTTCCACTCGATCTGGTCCTCGTTGTAGCCGAGCTTCTTGGCGACGTACTTGGCCACGTCCACGTCGAAGCCGGAGTAGCCCTGCGGCGTCTTCTGGCCGAGACCCGGCTGGTCGTACTTGATGCCGACGGCGATCTTCTTGCCGCCGCCGCTGCCCGACGAGTCGCCGTCCTTCTTGTCGGAACCGCACGCCGTCGCCGAGACGGCGAGGGCGAGCACGACGGCCGAGGCGGCGGTGACCTTGCGGAGCTTCATGGTGAATGTCCTTTGCTCAAAGAGGAGTCGAGGCCCGTTTCGGGGCGGTGCCGGCCGCGCCGAGGGACCGGGCGACCGGGGGCGACCTGGGCCGTCAGGGTGACCAGGGCCACCGCGGCAACCCGGGAGACCCGCGTGACCGGGGCGGACGGCGGCCGACGCGGGTTGCCCGAGGCCGTCAGTGGTGCAGGATCTTCGACAGGAAGTCCTTCGCGCGGTCGCTGCGCGGGTTGCTGAAGAACTGGTCGGGCGCGGCCTCTTCGACGATCCGGCCGTCGGCCATGAAGACCACCCGGTTCGCGGCCGAGCGGGCGAAGCCCATCTCATGGGTGACGACGATCATCGTCATGCCGTCCCGGGCGAGCTGCTGCATGACCTCCAGCACCTCGTTGATCATCTCCGGGTCCAGCGCGGAGGTCGGCTCGTCGAAGAGCATGACCTTCGGGTCCATGGCCAGCGCCCGCGCGATGGCCACGCGCTGCTGCTGGCCGCCGGAGAGCTGCGCGGGGTACTTGTCGGCCTGCGCGCCCACGCCGACCCGGTCGAGCAGGGCGCGAGCCCGCTCCTCGGCCTTCTTCTTGTCCGTGCGGCGGACCTTGATCTGCCCCAGGGTCACGTTCTCGAGCACGGTCTTGTGCGCGAAGAGATTGAAGGACTGGAAGACCATGCCGACGTCGGCGCGCAGCCGGGCCAGCTCCTTGCCCTCGTGGGGGAGCGGCCGGCCGTCGATCGAGATCGTGCCCGAGTCGATGGTCTCCAGGCGGTTGATGGTGCGGCACAGAGTGGACTTCCCGGACCCGGAGGGCCCGATGACCACGACGACCTCGCCGCGGGAGATCGTCAGCTCGATGTCCTGGAGCACGTGCAACGCGCCGAAGTGCTTGTTGACGCTCTTCAGGACGACCAGATCGTCGGTCGAGGCCACGTCTTCCTTGGCCACCGATACTTCGGTCATCGCTTTCAGGCTCCGTCCTCCTCGGTTTCGGTGGACAGTAGCCAGCCTCGCCACCAGCGTCATTACATCTGAGGGAGATCTGAGCATCACGATCTGGTAGCGGCCGGACACGTGTCGTAGCAAGGCCGCGTGGGGCGCGTACCGGCTGGGTAACGACAGGTGGCGCGCAACCGGAAGCCTCTTGACGCCGTCCTCGTCCATCGGCGTGACTGCCATGGTGCACGCGCGCGTGCACGGTTTCTACATGGGATGACGATACGACGGATGAACCGGGGGAGGCCGGGATGAGACTGCTCCTCGTCGAGGACGACAACCACGTCGCGGCCGCACTGTCCGCGGTCCTGGCCCGGCACGGGTTCGAGGTCACGCACGCCCGCAGCGGCGAGGAGGCACTGCAGGCCCTCGTCCCGGGCGGCGAGGGCTTCGGCGTGGTCCTGCTCGACCTGGGCCTGCCCGACCAGGACGGCTACGAGGTCTGCGGCAAGATCCGCAAGCGCACCAGCACCCCGGTCATCATGGTCACCGCCCGCTCCGACGTCCGCTCCCGCATCCACGGGCTCAACCTCGGCGCCGACGACTACGTGGTGAAGCCCTACGACACCGGGGAGCTGCTCGCCCGGATCCACGCCGTCAGCCGGCGCACGGTGCACGAGGACGCGACCGACGGCGGCGAGAGCACCCTGCGTCTCGGCCCCGTGCACATCGAACTGCCCACCCGGCAGGTCAGCGTGGACGGCACGGTCGTCCCGCTGACCCGCAAGGAGTTCGACCTGCTGGCCCTGCTCGCCCAGCGCCCCGGGGTGGTCTTCCGCCGGGAGCAGATCATCAGCGAGGTGTGGCGCACCAGTTGGGAGGGGACCGGACGCACCCTGGAGGTGCACGTCGCCTCCCTGCGTTCCAAACTCCGCATGCCGGCCCTGATCGAGACCGTACGCGGCGTCGGCTACCGCCTCGTCGCCCCGGCCGCGTAGCGGGGACGGGTGCGCACACGTCTGCTGCCGCTGCTCATCGTCCTGATGGCGGCGGTCCTGCTGGCCCTCGGCTTCCCGCTCGCCGTCAGCCTGGCCGCGGCCCAGCAGCAGAAGGTGGTCGTCGACCGGATCGACGACACGGCGCGCTTCGCCGCGCTGGCCCAGTTCGTCACCGACCGGCCCACCGGCTCCCGCCGCACCGTCCCCGACGAGCGCCTGGAGGCCCTCAGCCGGGAACTCGCCAGCTACTACGAGGTCTACGGCATCCGGGCCGGCGTCTTCTACCGCTCCAAGACGCCCATGGCGGTCGCCCCGGGCAACTGGTCCCTGCCGCCCGAGGGCGAGGTCCGGGCGGCCTTCGGCGAAGCCCTGCTGAGCCGGCGCAGCCACGACCCGGAGCAGGTCTGGCCCTGGCAGCGGCACCGGCTCGTCGTCGCCTCGCCGGTCATCCGGGACGGCGACGTCGTCGCGGTCGTCGTCACCGACTCGCCCACCGGGCAGATGCGGTCGCGCACGTTGCACGGCTGGCTGGTCCTGGGCGCGGGCGAGATCGTCGCGATGCTGGTCGCCGTCGGCGCCGCGCTGCGGTTGACCGGATGGGTGCTGCGTCCCGTACGGATCCTGGACGCCACCACCCACGACATCGCCACCGGGCGCCTGAAGTCCCGGGTGGCGGCGGCGGGCGGACCACCGGAACTGCGCAGGCTGGCCCGGTCGTTCAACGAGATGGCGGACAACGTCGAGGACGTGCTGGAGCAGCAGCGCGCCTTCGTCGCCGACGCCTCGCACCAGCTGCGCAACCCGCTCTCTGCGCTGTTGCTGCGCATCGAGCTGCTCGCCCTCGAACTGCCCGAGGGCAACGAGGAGATCGCCTCGGTCCGCACCGAGGGCCGGCGCCTGGCGCAGGTCCTGGACGACCTGCTGGACCTGGCGCTGGCCGAGCACGCCGAGGCGGACCTTCAGCTCATCGACATCGGCGAGCTGACCGCGGAGCGGGTGGCGGCCTGGGCGCCGGCCGCCGAGGCCCAGGGGGTGCGGCTGGTGGGGCGGTGCCCGGCCACCACGGCCTGGGCCGATCCGGTGGCGCTGTCGTCCGCGCTGGACGCGGTGATCGACAACGCGGTGAAGTTCACGCCGGAGGGCGAGAGCGTCGATGTGACGGTCTCCGGAAGCGGCGGCACCTCGACGGTCGTGGTCGCCGACCGCGGCCCCGGCCTCACCGACGAGGAACTGGCCCGCATCGGCGACCGCTTCTGGCGCAGCGGCCGCCACCAGAACATCAAGGGCTCCGGCCTCGGCCTGTCCATCTCCCGCGCGCTGCTCGCCGCGGGCGGCGGCTCGATCGCCTACGGCCACCACCAGCCGCGGGGACTGCGCGTGACGGTGACGGTGCCGAGGTCGGAACCGGGGCGGGCGTAGGGGCCGGCGGCGCGAGCGGGCCCCAGCGGTCCAGTGCCCGGCGGGCCGGGCGGCGTGCCCCTACGGCTTCACAGACCGGTAGTAGCGCCGCGCGCCCTCGTGCAGGACCAGGGGGTCGGTGTAGATCGCGGTGCGCAGGTCGACCAGCTGGGCGGAGTGGACGTGGGCGCCGATGCGGTCGCGGCTGTCGATGACGGTCCGGGTGATCCACTCGGTCAGTCTCGGATCCACGTCCTTGCGGGTCATCAGCACATTGGACACGGCGATCGTCGGCACCGTCGAACCGTTCTGGACGGACGGGTACGCCGACTCCGGCATGTTGGTGGCGCGGTAGTAGCGCGTGGCGCCGCCCTGGGCGTGCAGCCTGGCCACCAGGTCGTCGTCGATCGGTACGAACCGGAACGCGAACTTCGAGGCGAGTTGCGTCAGACCGTCCGTCGGCAGCCCGCCCGACCAGAAGAACGCGTCGATCGCGCCCTGCCGCAGCCGGCCCGGCGCGCTGTCGATGCCGTCGCCCGCGGACCGGATGTCCTTGTGCGGGTCCATCCCGGCCGCCTTGAGCACCCGCTCGGCTATCAGCCGCACACCCGACTCCGGCGGCCCGACGGCCACCCGCTTGCCCCGCAGGTCCGCGACCGAGTCGATCCCCGAGTCGCGCGCGACGACGAGCTGCACGTAGTCGTCGTAGAGGCGGGCGACACCGCGCAGCCGGCCGGCGCCCGGACCGTGGTTCAGTTCGTACGTCTCCACCGCGTCGGCCGCCGCGATCGTGAAGTCGGCCTTGCCGGTCGCCACCCGCGTGACGTTCTCCTGCGAGCCGTCGCTGGTCAGCAGCCGCACCTTCAGATCCGGCATTCGCTTGGCGAACGCGGTGCGCAGCCGCTCGCCGTACTCCTGGTAGACCCCGCGCAGCGTCCCGGTGCTGAAGGTGATCGTCCCGCTCGGCGGCCGGTCGCCCAGCGGCAGCAGCCACCACAGCAGCAGCCCGAGGACAACGGCGGCGACGGCCGCGCCCTGCACACCGCGGCGCCTGCCGATCGAGGGGAACACCTTGGACATGCGCGCGATCCTGCCAGCAGGACGGCCCGCTGACCAGGGGCGGCCGCAGGCGGGGCGGCCGGGTTGTCACAGGCGGCGGCTACAGTCGCCGTATGAGTTCTTCGCCCGCCGACCTCGTCCGTGAGTTCCACCGTGCCTTCGGGCTCGACGTCCGCAGCACCCCGACACGGGTGTCGCCGGAGCTCGGCGCGCACCGCGGGGAGCTGCTCGCGGAGGAGGCGGCCGAGGTCGCCGAGGTGTCGGCCGGCGGCCCGCTCGACCGGCTGGCGCACGAGCTGGCGGACGTGGTCTACGTGGCGTACGGCACCGCCCTGGTGCACGGCATCGACCTGGACGAGGTGATCGCCGAGATCCACCGTTCCAACATGACCAAGCTCGGCCCGGACGGCCAGGTCACCCGCCGCGCCGACGGCAAGGTGCTCAAGGGCGACCACTACGAGGCGCCCGACGTGTCGGCCGTGCTCCGCCGGCAGGGCTGGGACCCCACCGGCGCCTGACGCCCCCGCCCGGGACGCGCGCACCGCACGCCCAGCACCAGCGCCAGACCGCACAGCGTGAACGCGTCCTTGAACGCCCTGCGCGTCGACGCGTCCAGGTGAGGGAAGGCGAACTCGGGCACCTGCGGGACGAGCGCCCCCCAGAACCACGGCGACCGCGTCACCGAGCCCGCCTCCAGCGCCCCGGCGACCAGCAGCGGAACCACGACGACCAGATAGTGCTCGTAGGACGGCCGGGACACCAGGAAGGACGCCAGCATGAGCATCGCGGCCGTGTCCGCGAGCCGCGCCGGACCGGGGTCGCCGCGGCGCCAGCGCCGCCAGGCGCACACCAGGCCGGCCGCCGCCGCGGCCAGCGCCACCACCTGGGCCAGGAGTGGCGGCACCCCGAGACGCGGCAGCACCGCGGGCAGGGAGCAGTCGAACGGCCGCATCAGCGTGTCCCCGCCCTTGAGGAGGAACGGCAGGGTGCGGGTGAAGAACCCGCTCGGATCCGGCATGATCAGCGCCGCGCCCGCGGACATGGCCAGCGGCAGCGCCACCATCCAGGCCAGGGCGCGCCACTGCCGGGCCAGGAGCAGCAGCACGACGACCGGCAGGAGCAGGGGCTTCACCGCCACGGACACCCCGAGGACCACTCCGGCCGCGTCCCAGCGGCGGCGGTCCGCCAGCAGCAGTGCCGACGGCAGCGCGAGGGCGCTCACGGCGGTCCAGTTCCCGAGGTTCATCAGATGGCCGACCGGTGCCCAGCACAGCACCAGCCCGAGCAGCCCGAGCACCGCGAACCGGCTCCGCGCCGGCACCCGGAACAGCCGTACCGCACACCACCAGCCCGCCGCGACCATCCCCACGCACACCACGGGCGCGGCCACCCGCAGCACCGGCGCCGGCAGCAGCGCCTGGCCACCCGCGAACAGCACGGCGCTCGGCAGATAGAGGAAGCGCCGGTCGGCGTACGGGGCACCGCCGTGCAGCCAGACCTGCCCGGCGTGGACGACGAACGCGTTGTCCATCCCGCCCTGGGCGGAGACCACCGCCACCCGCGCGGCCCGGGCCAGCAGGACGACGGCGAGGAGGGTGACCACGGCCGGACCGGCCGGACGCAGCAGCCAGGCGCGCGGTGCGGCGGCCACGGGCACTTCCGGGGCGGCCGTCCGAAGGGCGTCGCGAGGCTGCATCACACGTACCTGTCCGAGAGGGCTGCGGGCCTGACCGACTGGGGCTGCGGGCCTGTCCGAGAGGGCTGCTGCGAGCGTAATGACGCCGCCGCACGGCCGCCGCGCGAGCGGTGGCCGCTCGAAGGGCCCGGGAGCGCGCCCGCGTCGCTGCCGCACGGCCGCGAAGCCGTCGCCGGTGACTGCGCCGTCCGGGGGTACTCCGGCGAGCGCCTACCCTTGTGGCATGAGCAGCATCGACCGGAGCCAAGAAGTGGGCGTCACTCGCAGCTATGAGATCCGCACCTACGGGTGCCAGATGAACGTCCACGACTCCGAGCGATTGGCCGGGCTGCTCGAGGACGCCGGGTATGTACGTGCGCCCGAGGGGTCGGACGGTGACGCGGACGTCGTCGTCTTCAACACCTGCGCCGTCCGGGAGAACGCCGACAACCGGCTCTACGGCAACCTCGGCCACCTCGCCCCCAAGAAGGCGAAGCGGCCCGGGATGCAGATCGCGGTCGGCGGCTGCCTGGCGCAGAAGGACCGGGACACCATCGTGAAGAAGGCGCCCTGGGTGGACGTCGTCTTCGGCACGCACAACATCGGCAAGCTGCCGGTCCTGCTGGAGCGCGCCCGCGTCCAGGAGGAGGCGCAGGTCGAGATCGCCGAGTCGCTGGAGGCGTTCCCCTCCACGCTGCCCACGCGCCGCGAGAGCGCGTACGCGGCCTGGGTGTCCATCTCCGTGGGCTGCAACAACACCTGCACCTTCTGCATCGTCCCGGCGCTGCGCGGCAAGGAGAAGGACCGCCGTCCCGGCGACATCCTCGCCGAGGTCGAGGCCCTCGTGGGCGAGGGCGTCTCGGAGATCACGCTGCTCGGCCAGAACGTCAACGCCTACGGCTCCGACATCGGCGACCGGGAGGCGTTCAGCAAGCTGCTGCGCGCCTGCCGGGACATCGAGGGCCTGGAGCGCGTCCGGTTCACCTCCCCGCACCCGCGCGACTTCACCGACGACGTGATCGCCGCGATGGCCGAGACCCCGAACGTCATGCCGCAGCTGCACATGCCGCTGCAGTCCGGCTCGGACTCGGTGCTGAAGGCGATGCGCCGCTCCTACCGGCAGGAGCGCTACCTCGGGATCATCGAGAAGGTGCGCGCCGCCATCCCGCACGCCGCCATCACCACCGACATCATCGTGGGCTTCCCCGGCGAGACCGAGGAGGACTTCGAGCAGACGCTGCACGTGGTGCGTGAGGCGCGGTTCGCTCAGGCGTTCACCTTCCAGTACTCCAAGCGGCCCGGCACCCCGGCCGCCGAGATGGAGAACCAGGTCCCCAAGGAGGTCGTCCAGGCGCGCTACGAGCGGCTCGTCGCCCTCCAGGAGGAGATCTCCTGGGAGGAGAACAAGAAGCAGGTCGGCCGCACGCTCGAACTGATGGTCGCGGAGGGCGAGGGCCGCAAGGACGGCGCCACCCACCGCCTGTCCGGCCGCGCCCCCGACAACCGCCTGGTCCACTTCACCAAGCCGGAGCAGGAGGTGCGCCCCGGCGACGTGGTCACGGTCGAGGTCACCTACGCCGCGCCGCACCACCTGCTCGCCGAGGGACCGGTGCTCGACGTGCGCCGCACCCGGGCGGGTGACGCCTGGGAGAAGCGCACCGCCGCCGAGGCGGCCAAGCCGGCCGGGGTCATGCTGGGCCTGCCGAAGATCGGCGTCCCGGAGCCGCTGCCGGCGGCTGCGGGCAGCGGCTGCGGCTGCGACTGAGCCACTCCTGGCGGGGTGGGGAGCGGTGCACGCGTTACCCTGCCGATCATGCTTGTCGCCGCCGCAGTCTGTCCCTGTCCGCCCCTTCTCGTGCCCGCGGTCGCCGCGGGTGCCGCACCCGAACTGGACGCCCTGCGCGCCGCGTGCACGGACGCGCTGGGAGTGCTGGCCGCCGCCCGGCCCGGCCTGCTCATGGTGGTGGGGCCCGCCGAGAAGTCCGGGCGGGGCCCGCACCCGGAGGGCGCCCGGGGTTCCTTCCGCGGCTTCGGCGTGGATCTGGACGTACGGCTCGGTGGGTTCACGGACACGGATACGGGCACGGGCCCCGCGTCGGAGCGCGAACTGCCGCCCTCGCTCGCCGTCGCGGCGTGGCTGCTGGAGCGGACCGGCTGGTCCGACGCCCCGATCGAGGGGCTGGGCGTGGGCGAGCCGCTGGCGCCCGAGCGGTGCATCGCCGCCGGACGGGACATCGCCGCGCGCGCCGACCGGGTGGCGCTGCTGGTGATGGGTGACGCCAGCGCCTGCCGGTCGCTCAAGGCACCCGGGTATCTCGACGAACGTGCCGAGCCCTTCGACGCGGAGGTCGCCCGTGCGCTCGGCGCGGCGGACGTGGCGGCGCTGAGCGCCCTCGACGCCGAGCTGGCGTACGAGCTGAAGGCGGCCGGCCGGGCCCCGTGGCAGGTGCTCGCGGGCGCCGCCGAGGGCGCCGGCCTCTCCGGCACCCTGCTCCACGACTCCGCGCCCTACGGCGTGGGCTACCTCGTCGCCACCTGGTCCTGACAGGACGCCACGCCGCCTGGTTCCGGTCCTATCCCGGGTACGGGCGCGGGCGGTGTCTTCCGGGGACGTCATGGCGCGCCCGCGCCCGGGGGCGGGCAGAGCCCCACGGCGCGGCGGACG
The DNA here is from genome assembly GCF_032658145.1 of Streptomyces sp. MK7. NCBI lineage: Bacteria > Bacillati > Actinomycetota > Actinomycetes > Kitasatosporales > Streptomycetaceae > Streptomyces > Streptomyces sp. MK7. Next base: position 71,290 of record NZ_JAVACL010000027.1, on the reverse strand, counting down.
GCCGGGAAGACCTGCTTCCCGGCCGTCCGCCGGTGTACCGCCGTCGTGGTCTTCGGGACGCTGTTCAGGAGGTGGGCGGGGGTCCCTCCGGAGGCGTCTGCGGAGGCGTCTGGGCGGTCTCGCCGCCCGGCGCCGTACTCGTGCTTGTGTCCGGCCGCCGCTCACCCCGGTGGGCGATGCGGTCGACGGCCTCCTTCGCCTTGCCCGTGCCCGCGTGGATCTTCTCGCTGTACTTGCCCTTGGTCTTCTCGTCGACCACCTTCGCGGCCCTGTCCAGCCCGTGCTCGATCGAGCCCCTCTGCCGCTGGGCGAGGTCCGAGACCTTGTCCTTGGCCGGGCCGAGTTTGGCCTTCATGTTGTCCAGCAGACCCATGGTTCACCTTCCCTGGCGGAAGTTACGTGCGGGCGCCCTCGCCGGCCTCCTGCTCGGCAACCTCGTCGGTGCACTGCTGCTTGGGGATCTCCACGCCGTCCGCGGCGGTCCGGTCGGTGCCCTCGGCGCCGGCACCGACGGCCTCCGCCTCCGTCGCCTTCACCGCGTCGGCCTCGGCACCGCCGTCCGCCCCGGCGGACCCCTTCGCCGCTGCCGTCCTGTCCACCGCGGGGCCGGTGGTCACATCCTGCGAGCCGGTCGTCGCCGCGCCGGCCGGCTCCTTCGTGACCGATGCCTCCTCCGCAGCCCTCGACTCCGTAGCCCTCGACCTCCGGAAAAGTCGCGCAAAAACGCCCATATCAACTCCATACGTTACTCGTGCGGGCGAAACCGCGTAGCCCGGTGTGTCCGTCCCCGCTGCCCGGACCACCGCCCGCCGGAATCCGGCCGCGTGAACCTCGCAACGGGCAACGACCCCGCGCGCGTGCCGTCACGTAACTCGTTCGAGGGGCCCGCGGGAGGTTTGCGAAACTGGTGCGGTGAGCAGCGCACCCCCCGCCCCCCGCGTCATCGCCGTCGTCGGCCCCACCGCGGCCGGAAAGTCCGACCTCGGTGTCTTCCTGGCCCAGCGCCTCGGTGGAGAGGTCGTCAACGCCGACTCCATGCAGCTCTACCGAGGGATGGACATCGGCACCGCGAAGCTGACGCCCGAGGAGCGCGGCGGCGTACCGCACCACCTCCTGGACATCTGGGACGTGACGGTCACGGCCTCCGTCGCCGAGTACCAGCGGCTCGCGAGGCAGCACATCGACGCCCTGCTCGCCGAGGGACGCTGGCCGGTCCTGGTCGGCGGCTCCGGCCTCTACGTCCGCGGGGCCGTGGACAACCTGGAGTTCCCCGGCACCGACCCGGCCGTGCGGGCACGCCTGGAGGAGGAGCTCGCGCTGCGCGGCTCCGGGGCGCTCCACGCCCGCCTGGCCGCCGCCGACCCGGAGGCCGCGCGGGCGATTCTGCCCAGCAACGGCCGCCGTATCGTCCGGGCGCTGGAAGTGATCGAGATCACCGGCCGGCCGTTCACGGCCAACCTCCCGGGACACGACTCCGTCTACGACACCGTTCAGATCGGCGTCGACGTGGCGCGGCCCGAGCTCGACGAGCGCATCGCGCGCCGGGTCGACCGCATGTGGGAGGCGGGTCTCGTGGAGGAGGTGCGCGCGCTGGAGGCGCAGGGTCTGCGGGAGGGGCGTACGGCCTCCCGGGCGCTCGGCTACCAGCAGGTGCTCGCGGCGCTCGCCGGGGAGTGCACGCTGGAGGAGGCGCGCGCCGAGACCGTACGCGCCACCAAGCGCTTCGCGCGCCGTCAGGACTCCTGGTTCCGGCGCGACCCGCGCGTGCACTGGCTGAGCGGGGCCGCCGCGGACCTCCCGGAACTTCCGCACCTCGCGCTGGCGTTGGTCGAACGACCGGTTACAGCCTGATCACGTGATGGCATCGGGACGCCCAGGCCGTCATCCGGGCCTCCGGGACCGTGCCATCATCGAGCTTCGATCGACCAAGTGGAGTCCTAGTTGGGAGGGCGCGTGGCGATGGAGGCCGGCCCTCGCGACACCGCACAAGGCGCACGCGGCGCACATGCCGCGCACGGCACCGAGCGCATCACCATGGAGCGCGCCGGTGCGGAACCGGACGAGGACCCGCTGAGCCCCGACGGGCCCGACGACACGCAGGACGGCGTGACCGCGGACGGCCCGGAGCCCGAGGAGATGTTCGCCGGGCCCGAGGTGGAGGTCGAGCTGCGACCGCAGCGGCGCCTGCGTATCTGGCAGCTCGCCCCCATCGTGGGACTGGCCGCCGTCGGCTCGCTGATGTTCGCCTTCCCGCTGGCCTTCGACGGCGACAGCGGTGCGATGATCGCCATGCTGGGGCTGCTGATCTGCTCCTGCGCGGCAGGCTGGGGCATGATGGCCGCCCGGCGCGTGGGGTACACCTGGCCGGGCCTGCCGCCGCGCGGTGCCGGCGGACGTCCCGACTGGCGGCTGATCGGCGCCTATGTGCTGCTCGTCGCGGTCGTCGTGGTCCTCGCCGTCTGGCGGGTCGCCCGGCTGCGTTAGTCCGGTCGCGTCGGCCGGCGTCCACGGCTGCCGCCCCCACCGCTGCCGCCCTCCACGTGCGCCCGCCGCCGTGGGGCGCCTCGTCCCTCGCCCGGTGGCCACCGGGTTGTCGTACCCACCCCGTACGATCGAGGCATGAGCACCCGCATCGCCTTCCTCAAGGGTCACGGCACGGAGAACGACTTCGTGATCATCCCCGACCCGGAGAACACCGTCGAGCTGTCCCCGGCAGCGGTCGCCGCCCTGTGCGACCGGCGCGCGGGCATCGGCGGCGACGGGGTGCTGCACGTCGTCCGGTCGGCCGCGCACCCCGAGGCCCGGGAGATGGCCGCCGAGGCCGAGTGGTTCATGGACTACCGCAACGGCGACGGCTCCATCGCGGAGATGTGCGGCAACGGCGTACGGGTGTTCGCGCGCTATCTCCAGCACGCCGGGCACGTGGCCGAGGGCGACCTCGCGATCGCCACCCGCGGCGGCGTGAAGACGGTGCACCTCGCCAAAGACGGCGACGTCACCGTCGGCATGGGCCGGGCGCGGCTGCCCGAGCAGGAGGTCACGGTCAGTGTCGGGCGGCACAGCTGGCCCGCGCGGAACGTGAACATGGGCAATCCGCACGCGGTCGCCTTCGTCGACGACCTCGCCGACGCCGGCGACCTGTACTCCCCGCCCCCGTTCAGCCCGGCCGCCGCCTACCCGGACGGGGTGAACGTCGAGTTCGTGGTCGACCGCGGCCCCCGGCACGTCGCGATGCGCGTGCACGAGCGCGGCGCCGGCGAGACCCGCTCGTGCGGCACGGGCGCCTGTGCCGTCGCCGTGGCGGCCGCCCGGCGCGACGGAGCCGACCCGGCCGTCACCGGCTCCCCGGCCACCTACACGGTGGACGTGCCCGGCGGAACGCTGGTGATCACCGAGCGTCCGGACGGCGAGATCGAGATGACCGGCCCCGCGGTGATCGTCGCCGAGGGCGCGATCGACGCGGAGTGGCTGGAAACAGCGGCCGGTTGAGCACCCGCGGCACACACCCAGCGGGGGTTGCGAGCCGGATACGGCACAGGAACCATGCCCGGAGCGCGGGCACGGGAGCGAATCCACGGCCGACGTCCTGTCAGGTGGCCAGAAATCGTAAACCTCCGATCTGTCGCTCGAATGGGTGATCCGTTTCACGCTCTCCGAGAGGCGGTCGGCCCGGTGTGCTGGGCTCGGTAGCATCAAGCACCGGCCCGGACGGGGGATCCGACGCCAACCCCTGAGCCGAGTACGCCCTGGGGCACCCCGTCCGCCGGTCCACGCAGCCGGAGGTGCCCATGAGTGCGGATGCCACGAATCCCGCGGCCCCGGGCCCGGTGGCGCCCGCGGCGCCCCGCAGGAGGGCCCGCCCGCGGATCGACCTGCGCCGCCTCGGCCGCGCCGCGCTGCTCGGCCCGGCCGCCCGCGACCGGCTGCCCGACGCCATCGGCCACGTGGCCGAGGCACACCGCGCCCACTTCCCCGACGCGGACCTCGAACCGCTGCGCCGCGCCTACGTCCTGGCCGAGTCCTCGCACCGCGGCCAGATGCGCAAGAGCGGCGAGCCGTACATCACGCATCCGCTCGCCGTCACTCTGATCCTCGCCGAACTCGGCGCCGAGACGACGACGTTGACCGCCTCCCTCCTGCACGACACCGTCGAGGACACCGACGTGACGCTCGACCAGGTCGGCGAGCAGTTCGGGGAGGAGGTCCGCTACCTCGTCGACGGCGTCACCAAGCTGGAGAAGGTCGACTACGGCGCCGCGGCCGAGCCCGAGACCTTCCGCAAGATGCTCGTCGCCACCGGCAACGACGTCCGCGTGATGTCGATCAAACTGGCCGACCGGCTGCACAACATGCGCACGCTCGGCGTCATGCGCCCCGAGAAACAGGCCCGCATCGCCAAGGTGACCAGGGACGTGCTCATCCCGCTCGCCGAACGGCTCGGCGTGCAGGCGCTCAAGACCGAACTGGAGGACCTGGTCTTCGCGATCCTGCACCCGGAGGAGTACGAGTGCACACGGGAGTTGATCGCCGAGAACGCGGCCCGGCCGGGCGACCCGCTCACCGAGGTCGCCGAGCAGGTCCGCGGTGTGCTGCGCGAGGCCGACATCTCCGCCGAAGTCCTCGTCAGACCGCGGCACTTCGTGTCCGTGCACCGCGTCGCCCGTAAACGCGGCCGGCTGCGCGGCTGCGATTTCGGCCGGCTGCTCGTGCTGGTGAACGAGGACGCCGACTGCTACGGGGTCCTCGGCGAGCTGCACACCTGTATGACGCCGGTCGTCTCGGAGTTCAAGGACTTCATCGCCGTACCCAAGTTCAACCTCTACCAGTCGCTGCACACGGCCGTCGCCCGGGAGGACGGCCAGGTCGTCGAAGTACTCATCCGCACCCACCAGATGCACAAGGTCGCCGAGGCCGGCGTCGTCGCGCTCGGCAATCCCTACGCTCCTCCTTCGGAGGAGCAGTCGACGGGCGACGGCGAGCGCGTCGACCCCACCCGTCCCGGCTGGCTCTCCCGCCTCCTCGACTGGCAGCGGGCGGCACCCGACCCCGACACCTTCTGGTCCACGCTGCGCGAGGACCTCGCCCAGGACCGCGAGATCACCGTCTTCCGGCCCGACGGCGGCACGCTGGGCCTGCCCGAGGGCGCGACCTGCGTGGACGCGGCCTACGCGCAGTACGGCGAGGACGCCCACGCCTGCATCGGCGCCCGCGTCAACGGCCGCCTGGCGACGCTCAGCACCGTCCTGAGGGACGGCGACACCGTCCAGCTCCTCATGGGCCAGGACCCCGCCTCCGAGCCGTCCAGGGAATGGCTGGACCACGCCCACACCCCCGCCGCCCGGATCGCCATCCAGCGATGGCTGGCGGCGCATCCGGCGGCGGCCGACGACGCGGCGGGGACCGCCGGGCGGGCCACGCCGGGTGGCCCGGACGCCGGGAGCGAGGTTCCGGGGGTCACTCCCGCGGCCGTCGACGGGGCGCCCCCGGCCGCCGCGGCCACGGCGGAGGAACCCGGAAGGTCCGACGGGGCGGACGGGCCCCTGCCGGACACGCGCGGCGGCCTGTCCCCGGCGGCGAGCGCCGTCATCGTCGACCAGCCCCGCGCGACCGTGCGGCTCGCCGGGTGCTGCACACCCGTGCCGCCGGACGAGATCACCGCGTTCGCCGTCCGCGGGGGAGTGGTGACCGTGCACCGCGTCGCGTGCGCCACGGTGACGCAGATGACGGACGCGGGGCGCCCCGAGGTCGGCGTGCGCTGGGGCGATACCACCGCGTGCCGTGTCACGCTGCTCGCCGAATCGTTCGGCCGCCCCCGTCTGCTCGCCGACCTGACGGAGGCCATCGCCCTGGAGGGCGTCGAGATCGTCTCGGCGACCGTGGCCCCGCCGACCCAGCAGCGCGTCCACCACACCTACACCCTGCAGCTCCCCGACGCCGCCCGCCTGCCCGCCCTCATGCGGGCGATGCGCAACGTCCCGGGCGTCTACGACGTCAGCCGAACCCAGCCGCAGCCCCAACCGCCGGGGAGCTGAACCGAGGGGGGACGGGTCTGCGCCGGGGATGCCACCCCTGTCCGCAACCTGGAGGGCCCCGTTCGGGTGGGCCGGGCGCGCGTCGTCGTCGCACCACCGCCGGGCGCTGATAGCCGTGGGTCCATGCCGCGCACTCTCCGTCACCGCCCCATGCGTCGCCTGAAGGCGACCGTTCTCGCGTCCGCCGTCTCCGTCTGCCTCCTCGCCGCGAGCGCCCCGCCCGCCCCGCTCGGCATCGGCGACCGGTTGTTCCCGTATCTGGGCAACCCCGGCTACGACGTGGCGTCGTACGACCTCTCCTTCACCTACTCCGGCGACAACCGCAAGCCGCTCCAGGCCGTCACCACGATCGACGCCCGCGTGACGAGGACGCTGCGGAGCGTGAACCTCGACTTCGGGCACGGCAAGGTCACCTCCGTGGAGGTCGACGGCCGGCCGGCCGAGTTCACCACCGCCGGTGAGGACCTCGTGGTCACCCCGAAGGCCCCGCTGCCCGAGTACGGCCTGACGCGGATCACCGTGCACCACACCAGCGACCCCGCGTCGGCGAAGGGCCTGGACGGCGGCTGGGTGCGCACCACGGACGGCCTCGCCCTGGCCAACCAGGCCGACGCCGCGCACCTGGTGTTCCCGTGCAACGACCACCCCTCCGACAAGGCGCTGTTCACCATCCGGGTCACCGCCCCCGACGGGTACACCGCCGTCGCCAACGGCCTGCCGGAGGGTGTCGCCCGGGCCGGCGGCCGGACCACCTGGACGTACCGCACCCGGCACCCCATGGCCACCGAACTGGCCCAGGTCTCCATCGGCCGCTCCACCGTGCTGCACCGCACCGGCCCGCACGGTCTGCCCGTCCGCGACGTCGTCCCCAGCAAGGACCGCAAGGCGCTCGAACCGTGGCTCGCCAAGACCCCGGACCAGATCGCCTGGATGGAGAGCAAGGTCGGTCGCTACCCCTTCGAGACGTACGGCCTGCTCATGGCCTCGGCCGCCACCGGTTTCGAACTCGAGACACAGACGCTCTCCCTCTTCGAGAGAGATCTGTTCACCGACCCCGTCTACCCGAAGTGGTACGTGGAGTCGGTGATGGTGCACGAGCTGTCCCACCAGTGGTTCGGCGACAGCGTCACCCCGCGCGCCTGGTCGGACCTGTGGCTCAACGAGGGGCACGCCACCTGGTACGAGGCCCTGTACGCGGAGGAGAAGGCGCACAAGTCCGTGGAGGCCCGGATGAAGGCCGCCTACGGGGCCTCCGACCAGTGGCGCGAGGCCGGAGGCCCGCCCGCGCGGCCCAAGCCGCCGGCGCCCGGCCAGAAGATCGGGATCTTCCGCGCGAACGTCTACGACGGCGCGGCCCTCGTCCTGTACGCGCTGCGCCGGCAGATCGGCGAGGCGGCGTTCGAACGCCTGGAGCGCGCCTGGGCGCGCGGCAACCGGGACTCCACGGTGACCACTGCCGACTTCGTACGGCTGGCCTCGGACGTCGCCGGACGCGACCTGAGCGGCTTCTTCAAGGCCTGGCTGTACGGCGCGAAGACCCCGCCGATGCCCGGCCACCCGGACTGGAAGCCCGCCCCACGGCAGAAGAACGCGCCGAGGACGATGAAGCGGTGACCGTGGCCGGCGAGGAAGTGACCGTGGCAGGCCACTCCGTCGCCGCGGACGGTGGGAAGGGCTGCCGGCGACGGTGCGGAAGCGGCCGCCGCGGCGGAGAAATAACACCGTGACGAGACGGGCCGTCCCGTGCGACCATCTTCGGGTCGGCACGGCAGGGTGCACGGGGAATCTCCCGGGGCACTCGTGCGTTGACAGCAGTGACGGAACTGCCGCGGACAGCCCGTCGGACTCTCCACGGCTCCGTCGCCGCACCACGGATTCCCAACGACGTAAGGACCCAATGACCTCCTCTTCTTCCTCTTCCCAGGCCACCGAGCGCCTTGCGCACACCTACGCCGAAGGTCTTCGGGCCGATGCCCTGATGGAAGAGGACGTCGCCTGGAGCCACGAGATCGACGGAGAGCGGGACGGCGACCAGTTCGACCGCTCCGAGCGCGCGGCCCTGCGCCGTGTCGCGGGCCTCTCCACCGAGCTCGAGGACGTCACCGAGGTCGAGTACCGTCAGCTCCGCCTGGAGCGGGTCGTCCTCGTCGGCGTCTGGACCTCGGGGACCGTGCAGGACGCGGAGAATTCGCTGGCCGAGCTCGCCGCCCTCGCGGAGACCGCCGGCGCGGTCGTGCTGGACGGTGTGATCCAGCGCCGCGACAAGCCCGACGCGGCCACCTACATCGGCTCCGGCAAGGCCGACGAGCTGCGCGACATCGTCCTGGAGACGGGCGCGGACACCGTCATCTGCGACGGTGAGCTCAGCCCGGGTCAGCTGATCCACCTCGAGGACGTCGTCAAGGTCAAGGTCATCGACCGTACGGCCCTGATCCTGGACATCTTCGCCCAGCACGCCAAGTCCCGGGAGGGCAAGGCGCAGGTCGCGCTCGCGCAGATGCAGTACATGCTGCCGAGGCTGCGCGGCTGGGGTCAGTCCCTGTCCCGCCAGATGGGCGGCGGCAGCGGCGGACTCGCCACGCGTGGTCCCGGTGAGACCAAGATCGAGACGGACCGGCGCCGGATCCGCGAGAAGATGGCGAAGATGCGCCGGGAGATCGCGGAGATGAAGACCGGCCGCGAGATCAAGCGCCAGGAGCGGCGCCGTCACAAGGTCCCCTCCGTCGCCATCGCGGGTTACACCAACGCGGGAAAGTCCTCCCTGCTCAACCGCCTCACCGGCGCGGGCGTCCTGGTCGAGAACGCGCTGTTCGCGACCCTGGACCCGACCGTGCGCCGGGCCGAGACCCCGAGCGGGCGGCTGTACACGCTGGCCGACACCGTCGGATTCGTCCGGCACCTGCCGCACCACCTGGTCGAGGCGTTCCGCTCCACCATGGAGGAGGTCGGCGACTCCGACCTGATCCTGCACGTCGTGGACGGCTCGCACCCGAACCCGGAGGAGCAGCTGGCCGCCGTGCGCGAGGTGATCAGGGACGTGGGCGCCACCGACGTACCCGAGATCGTCGTGATCAACAAGGCGGACGCGGCGGACCCGCTGGTGCTCCAGCGGCTGCTGCGGATCGAGAAGCACTCGATCGCCGTCTCGGCCCGCACCGGCCGGGGCATCGCCGAGCTGCGCGCCCTGATCGACAACGAGCTGCCCCGGCCGTCCGTCGAGATCGAGGCGCTCGTGCCGTACACCCACGGCAAGCTGGTCGCGCGCGCCCACACCGAGGGCGAGGTGATCTCCGAGGAGCACACCGCGGAGGGCACCCTGCTCAAGGCCCGGGTGCACGAGGAGCTCGCGGCGGACCTGGCGCCGTACGTGCCGGCTGCCGCGCTCTGAGCCGCTCCGGCCCGGGTGCGCCGGCCGGCTCCGGCGCACCGTGCCACCTCGGTCCGGCGCACAGCACAAGGGCCCGCTCCCTGTCGCAGGGGCGGGCCCTCGTCATGCCTCCGGTGTCACCGGCCGCCGTACGTCCTGCTCATGTTCTCGTACAGCGCCTCGGCGCCCCGGCCCAGCTGCGGGCCCGCGAGCCAGGTGTTGTCGGACGGGCCGATCGAGGTGTTGGAGACCAGTTCGGTCTTCCCGCCCACCACGCGGAACCAGCCGCCGCCGGACGAGCCACCGGTCATGGTGCAGCCGATGCGGTACATCGTCGGCAGGGACGGACTGAGCGAGAACCGGCCCGGCCGGTCCAGGCACCGGAACATCCTCAGACCGTTGTAGGGCGGCGCGGCCGGGTAGCCCCAGGCGCCCATCGTGGTGACCTCGGTGGCCGACGGCGCGGAGAAGTCCACGTCCAGCGCGGCCCCGACGGTCTCCTCCAGCGACTTCGAGCCGGACTCCGGCTTCACGTGCAGCACGGCGTAGTCGTACGCCGCTCCCGCGCCGCCCGTCTCCGAGCCGCCCTGGATCCACTGGTTCGAGGTGGAGGCCCAGTCGGCCCACCAGGCGCCGTACGGGGCGACCTGGGACGCGCCGGCGTCGCTCAGCTCGGACGCGGACTTGCCGAGGTCGTTGTAGGCCGGGACGAACACGATGTTGCGGTACCAGCCGCCGCCCTGGCCGGCGTGTACACAGTGGCCCGCCGTCCACACCAGATTGGACTTGCCCGGATGGTTGACGTCCTTGACGACCGTGCCGGAACAGACCATCGAACCCTCGGGCGAGTCGAAGAACACCTTGCCGACCGGAGCGGCGTGCTCGTGGTACGGGGTCTTCTCGGCCTGGGCCTGCACAGGCGGCGGCGCCGGGTCGCTGACGCCCTGGTCGGCGGCGGCGTCCTTGGTGGAGACCGTCTTGTTGGCCTCCTTGGCTGACTTCATCCGCTCGGGCTTCCACAACCCCTTGATCACCGGGTTGACGAAGTCCTTGGCGGCGCTGAGCCACTTGTCCTTGTCCCAGTCCTTCCAGCCGCCCTTCTGCCACTGGCCGACATCGATCCCGTGCTCCTTGAGCCGGTTCGCGATGTCGGCGGGGACGTGGACCTTGCCGTCACCGCCACCGCTGCCGTCTCCGGCGGCCTGCGAAGCGGTGGCGCCCGGCTTGCCGCTCGCGTCGTCCTTGCCCGAGTCGTCGCAGGCGGTCGCGGTGAGCGTCAGCGTCGCGGCCAGGGCCGTGGCGGCGAGGACGGCGCGCCGGCGCCCGCGCCGGAGCGCGGACGGCGTACGTGTGGAACGCATGGTTCGTAGAACCCCCGTTGGTTGGTTTGCCTGTGGTTCGTCCGCCTGCCGCGCGCGCCGTGCCTGACGGCCGCGCGGCTCACGATGTGCTTGATGTCATGTGCTTGTCAGGCCGCGCCGACGACGGTCCCCGTGCGCTGTGCGCGGGAACCGGCCGGGGAGCGACACCCCACTGTGCAGGTGCGGATGAGTGCCATCGGCGGTGGGCTGGTGAAGGTTTCCGTCGGACACCCCACCGCCGTCGGCGAAGCCTCCCGGCGTTCACCGGGCCCTTCTCACTGCCCGGCGAACTTCTCGCTGACCGAGTCGTACACGCCCTTGGCCACCGGACCCAGCCGCGGACCGGCCAGCCAGCCCGACGTCACCGGGCCGATCGAGGTGTTGGACACCAGCGCGGGCTTGCCGTCCGCGCCCCTCTCGACCCATCCGCCCCCGGACGAACCACCGGTCATGGTGCAGCCGATGCGGTACATCGTCGGGTCGGAGGCCTTGACCGACAGCCGTCCCGGCTTGTCCTGGCACTGGTACAGCAACTGGCCGTCGTACGGCGGCGCGGCCGGGTAGCCGGTCGCGGTGATGCTCTCCACCTTCGGCACGGCCGGGGCATTGAAGTTCACCGGCAGCGCCGAACCGACCGTCTCCTCCAGCGACTTGCCGCTGCCGCCCTTCTCCGGCGTCACATGCATGACGGCGAAGTCGTACGACGCGCCCTGCCCGCCGGTCGCACCGCCCTGCTCGATCCACTGGTCGGAGGTCTGCGCCCAGTCGACCCACCACACACCGTACGGAGCGACCTCCTCCCTGGTGGCGTTCTGCAACTGGGCCGCGCTCTTGCCCGCGTTGTTGTACGACGGCACGAACGCCATGTTGCGGTACCAGCCGCCCTTCTTGCCGGCGTGCACACAATGGCCGGCCGTCCACACGAGGTCGGACTTGCCCGGGTGGGCCGGATCCTCGACCACCGTCGCCGAGCAGACCATCGTGCCCTCGGGGGAGTCGAAGAAGAGCTTGCCCGCCGTCGCGGCGTTGGTGTGGTAGGGCGGCGCCACCGCCTGTGCCTTCACCGGCGCCGGGGTCGGGTCGGTGACACCCTGGTCACCGGAGATGTCGCTGTCGTCGACTCCCTTGTCCGGGTCCTCGGCCCGGCGCATCCGGTCCGGGTCCCACAGGCCCTGGATGATCGGGTTGATGAAGTCGTTGGCCTCGCGCAGCCAGTCGTCCTTGTCCCAGTTCTTCCAGGCCCCGTTCTTCCACTTGTCGAGGTCGATCCCGTGCTCCTTGAGCTTGTTGCGGATGTCGTCCGGGATCTTGATCTTGCCGTCGCCCCCCGAACCACCCGCGTCGTCGGCGCTCGCGGAGGGCTTGCCGTCCGCGTGGGTGTCGTCCCCGTTGCAGCCGGTGGCGGTGAGCGCCAGCGCCGAGACCAGAGCGAGGGCGGCCAGCGCCGGGGAGCCCGTGCGCCGGGCGCTCCCCCTTCGGCGAGCGGTGACGGACGGGCGTATGGGTCGCATGCTCTGACTCCCCCTGGTATGACGGGACTTGCTGGTGCCGCCGTGGCCCCCGCAGCCACCTCGAGCCGGCCGGCCGAGGTCGTGCGCGCTCACAGCGTGCGGAACGGCACCACACACTATGCGCTCGCTGTGGGGGACCGCCGACGGAACGGCAACGGTTCCGTCACGGCAAGGATCTTGAATCAACCCGTAACCCCATGGGCGGTTGGCGGTTGTAACGGTGAGGGGCCTGCTGTCCGCGCCCGGGCCCCCGCGCCGACGGATGTGCGACTCGCCGCCGACAGCGCCGACCACAGTGCCGACCGGCAGGCCGCAGGCGGCAGCGGGACGACGCCTCGCGGCAGTTGGGAGGCCGGCCCCTCGGGACAGGTGGAGGCCGACACCTTGGGACAGCGGGAGGACAGGGAGCCGTGACCGTGACGGAGTCTGCGCCCGGGGGGTCTGGGCCCGGTGGGTCCGGGCCCGGGGGGTGTGCTTCTGGGGAGTGTGTGCCCTCGGGGTGTGCGCCCGCGGGGGCACGCGCCCTGCACGAGGGGATCCTGCGGCGCCAGTCGGCGCGCGAGTCGGCGGCGCGCACCTACGCGCGCGCCCTGCCGATCGTTCCCGTCCGCGCCCGTGGGCTCACCATCGAGGGCGCGGACGGCCGCCGCTATCTGGACTGTCTCTCGGGCGCGGGCACCCTTGCCCTCGGGCACAACCATCCCGTCGTTCTCGAGGCCGTTCGCAAGGTACTCGACTCCGGCGCACCGCTGCACGCCCTCGACCTGGCCACACCCGTCAAGGACGCCTTCGTCGACGAACTGTTCCGCACCCTGCCCGCCGGGCTCGCCGGCCACGCGCGCGTGCAGTTCTGCGGCCCGGCCGGGACGGACGCGGTGGAGGCCGCGTTCAAGCTCGTCCGGGCCGCCACCGGCCGCGCCGGGATCATGGCGTTCGCCGGTGCCTACCACGGGATGACCGCCGGAGCGCTCGCCGCCTCCGGACACGCCCCCGACGTCCGGGTCGCCCGGCTGCCCTACCCGCAGGACTACCGCTGCCCGTTCGGCGTCGGCGGCCCCCGCGGAGCCGAACTCGCGGCCCGCTGGACCGAGTCCGTACTGGACGACCCCAGGTCGGGTGTGCCCCTGCCCGCCGGGATGATCCTCGAACCCGTCCAGGGCGAGGGCGGGGTGATTCCCGCGCCGGACGACTGGATGCGGCGGATGCGGCGGCTCACCGCGGAGCGCTCGGTGCCGCTGATCGCCGATGAGATCCAGACAGGGGTCGGCCGCACGGGCGCGTTCTGGGGGGTCGAACACAGCGGAGTGACACCTGATGTGATGGTGCTGTCCAAGGCCATCGGCGGCAGTCTGCCGCTGGCCGTCGTGGTCTACCGCGACGACCTCGACGTCTGGGAACCGGGCGCCCACGCGGGAACCTTCCGCGGCAACCAACTCGCCATGGCCGCGGGCACCGCCACCCTCGCCCATGTCCGCGAGAACCGCCTCGCCGAACGCGCAGCGACCCTGGGCTCCCGCATGCTCTCCCAACTCGGCGCACTGGCCGAGGAGTACCCGTGCATCGGCGAGGTACGGGGACGGGGCCTGATGATCGGCCTGGAACTGGTGGATCCGGCCGACGCCGCTCCCGCAGAGGGCGGCACACCGCCGTCGCCCGGGGCCCGCGTGCCCGGACCCGCGGCCCCCGGACTCGCGGCCGCGGTCCAGCGGGAATGCCTGCGACGGGGTCTGATCATCGAACTCGGCGGACGTCATGCGAGCGTCGTACGACTCCTGCCCCCGCTGACGATCACCGACGAGCAGTCGGCCGCGGTGCTCGACCGGCTGGCGGACGCGGTCGAAGCGGCGGTCCGGACACACACCGACCGTGACCGCCGGACCGGGCCATCTGGGCGACAGCAACGATCCTCCGGACGCGCGGCGGGAGCGGGATAACGCCGTCGGGGCCGCCCTGGCTGCCGGGCTGCCGAGCCGCGGGTCGCGACGGCCAGCAGGTCGGCGGTCCTGTCGGTCAGGGCAGCCGGTCGGCCGAGCCTGTTGGCGGGCCAAGGCAACTGGCCGGCCATCGCAGGCGGTCGGCCAGGGCAGCCGTCCACCGAGCGGGCCTGTCGGCCGGCCTTCTGGGCGCACGGACCACGCGGAGGCCGGCCGGAGCCACCCGAGCCGACGGAGCCCGGTCGGGATGACCCGGCTCGGGACACGGCGGGTCTCAGCCGTCCAGGGAGTACTCCGGGGGAGGACCGGCTCGCTCCGGAGGACAGACGGACTCCAGCTCTACGGCCCGGCACCACCCGAGCCCCCTACCACCCGAACTCCACACCGCCCGAGCCGCAGCCCCGAGCCCGAGTCCCGAAGAGCCGAACGACACCCACAAGGACCCGTCTTGAACGCAACCCCGACAACTCACGGTCACCCCTCCGCCACTCCGGGTGCGACCGAGACGGTTCCCCGCCAACCCTACGGCGCACCGAACCTTCCGCATCCGGACCGCACCGCCGCGGACCTCCTGGACGATCCCGACCCGCACACGGCCGCCCAAGCCGCAGCGCTGGAGAGCCTCCTCCGCTGCTGGGTGCGCGAGACCGGCATCGCCGACCCCGGCAACGACACCCTGCGCGTCCCTCTGCCGGCCAGCGGTACGGCCCTCCTCGTCCCGGTCCACCACTGGTCGCCGACCGGCTGGCACCGCTTCGGCCTGCCCCGCCTGGCCGGCGCCCCGGACACCGCGGCCCCGGCCGATGCCGTCACCGTCGCCACCCTGTTCGCGCGGGAAGCACTGATCCCACCCGCTGTTCCCGCCGGCGTCCCGTCAGCTGTTCCCGCCGTTGGCGAGGCGGTCGATCTTGTCGCCCGCGTAGCCGACTCGGTCCGTCGCACCACCCTCTTTCTCAGCGACCGCCGCGAACATCCCGCCGACGGTCCCGACCACTTCCTCTCCGCGGAGCAGGCCCTCGTACTCGGACACCCGCTGCATCCGGCCCCGAAGAGCCGTGAGGGTCTGTCCGAGGCCGAAGTCCGCCCCTTCTCACCGGAGTTGCGAGGCTCCTTCCCCTTGCACTGGATGGCGGTCGCCCCCGCCGTGCTCGCCACCGACTCGGCGTGGACCGAGAGCGGCAGGCCCGTCCCAGCCGACCGGCTCATGGCCCGACTCGCCGGAGCGGGTCTGCCGCTGCCCGAGGGATACGCGGCCCTGCCCCTGCACCCGTGGCAGGTGCGCGACGTCCGGTACCGCCCGGAAACCGCGGCGCTGCTCGACGCGGGACTGCTCCGCGACCTGGGCCCCCACGGACCCTCCTGGCATCCCACCTCCTCCGTACGAACCGTTCACCGCACCGGCGCACCCGCCATGCTGAAACTGTCGCTGGGCCTGCGTATCACCAACTCCCGCCGCGAGAACCTCCGTAAAGAGCTGCACCGTGGCGTCGAGGTCCACCGCCTCCTGCGCGGCGGCCTGTCCCAGCGGTGGCGGGCCGCGCACCCCCGCTTCGACATCGTCCGCGACCCGGCCTGGCTGGCCGTCGACGACCAGGACGGCACCCCCGTGCCGGGGCTGGACGTGATGATCCGGCACAGTCCGTTCGGCCCGGCGGACGACGTCTGCTGCGTCGCCGGCCTCGTCGCGCCCAGGCCGTATCACCAGGCCGGAGCCGGCCCGCTCGTCCGGTCCCGGCTGGCCGACATCGTCAGGTGCCTCGCCCTGCGCACCGGACGTCCGCGAGAAGCCGTCGCCGCCGAGTGGTTCCTGCGCTATCTCGAACAGGTGATCCGTCCGGTGGTGTGGCTCGACGGTGAGGCAGGGATCGCTCTGGAGGCCCATCAGCAGAACACGCTGGTGGTGCTGAACGCCGACGGCTGGCCGGCCGGCGGCCGCTACCGCGACAACCAGGGGTACTACTTCCGCGCTTCCCGGCGCGTGGAACTGGACGCCCTGCTGTCCGGCATCGGCGAGCGCAGCGACACCTTCGTCTCCGACGAGGTCACGGACGAGCGCTTCGGCTACTACCTCGCCGTCAACAACGTCTTCGGTCTCATCGGTGCCTTCGGTTCCCAGAGGCTCGCCGACGAACGGCTGCTCCTGGCAGCATTCCGCCGCTTCCTCCGCGGTCTCGCCTCCGGTCCTGCCCGTACCCGCTCCACCCTGCCGGCCCGCCTGCTCGACTCGCCGGTCCTGCGCTGCAAGGCCAACCTGCTGACCCGGCTGCACGGCCTCGACGAACTCGTCGGCCCGGTCGACACCCAGTCCGTCTACGTCACCATCGCGAACCCCCTGCATTCCTGACACGAATCCCCTCCCGAGAGGAGCGCGCCATGTCTCCCGCCGACGCCGGCGCAGCCACGGACCAGGCTTCCGCCACCACCGGTGCCCCCGACCGCGATCCTGAACCGATCCCCATGGCCGCCGCTGCCGTGGCCGTCCCGGGCGCGATCGGCACCGATCTCCGCCCTGGTCCGGCCGAGGCGGGCACCGACAGCGAGGACACGCTCGACCTTCACCTGCCCGACGACTTCGTCGCACTCTTCGCGGGGAGGAGCGCGCCTGGATCCGCCGCGGACGACCTCCTCGACGGCGTCGGCGACTGGGGCGTCACCGCCACTCCCGTCGGCACCTTCCAGCTGGTCCCCGTCCAGGTCGGGCGAGACCTGCCGGTCATCGGCCGGTGGATGAACGACCCGGCCGTGGCCGAGTACTGGCAGCTGGCCGGACCGCAGAGCGTGACCGAAGCCCATCTACGCGCGCAGCTGGACGGTGACGGACGCAGCGTCCCCTGCCTCGGCCTCCTTCAGGGCACACCGATGAGCTACTGGGAGATCTACCGGGCCGATCTCGACCCGCTGGCCCACCACTATCCCGCCCGGCCCCACGACACCGGTGTCCACCTCCTCAT
This sequence comes from Streptomyces sp. MK7, assembly GCF_032658145.1. Classification (NCBI taxonomy): domain Bacteria; kingdom Bacillati; phylum Actinomycetota; class Actinomycetes; order Kitasatosporales; family Streptomycetaceae; genus Streptomyces; species Streptomyces sp. MK7. Next base: position 54,134 of record NZ_JAVACL010000027.1, on the reverse strand, counting down.
CGGCAGCGTCACCGACCGCGGCCGAGGACTCGGCAGCGCTCTGCTCCGAGCCGTGGCCGACCTGATCCTCGACAAACGCCTCAGCTGTTCCCGCGTCGTAGCGGAACCCGACCTTCGCAACGCACCCTCCGTAGCTGCCTTCCTGACCGCCGGTTTCCGCTTCGCGGCCGAGGTCGACCTGCCCGACAAGCAGGCCGCCCTCATGATCCGCGACCGGTCCTTGCGAGAGCTGCTGTGACCATCGGTCGCAACCTCGTCACAATGAGCAACGTTCGCCGGTCCGGTCCGGTTCCCGTCGCGGAGAACCGATCGAAGAAGTGCGGACCCCCTGGTCCGCGGCTCGACCGCCCGTTTGTCAGTCCCGAGCCGTAGGGTGGTCGCGCTATGACGAAGCCCTCTCTCCCCGAACTCCTGCATGCCGCCGTCGCTGCCGTCGGCGGTGCGGAGCGCCCCGGCCAGGTGACCATGGCCCAAGCCGTCGCGGACGCGGTCGACGACGGCTCACACCTCCTGGTCCAGGCCGGCACCGGTACCGGTAAGTCCCTCGGTTACCTCGTGCCCGCGCTCGCGCACGGGGAGCGAGTCGTGGTGGCGACGGCCACCCTCGCGCTGCAGCGCCAGCTCGTGGAACGCGACCTGCCACGCACGGTCGACGCGCTGCACCCCCTGCTGCGCCGTCGCCCGGAGTTCGCCATGCTCAAGGGCCGCTCGAACTACCTGTGTCTGCACCGCCTGCACGAGGGCGTCCCGCAGGACGAGGACGAGGGCCTGTTCGACCAGTTCGAGGCGGCCGCGCCCACCAGCAAGCTGGGCCAGGACCTGCTCCGGCTGCGCGACTGGGCGGACGAGACGGAGTCCGGTGACCGTGACGACCTCACACCCGGTGTCTCCGACCGCGCCTGGGGGCAGGTGTCGGTCTCGTCGCGGGAGTGCCTGGGCGCCTCCAAGTGCGCCTACGGCGCCGAGTGCTTCGCCGAGATGGCCCGCGAGCGCGCCAAGCTCGCCGAGGTCGTCGTCACCAACCACGCGCTGCTCGCGATCGACGCCATCGAGGGCGCGCCGGTCCTCCCGCAGCACGAGGTGCTGATCGTCGACGAGGCCCATGAGCTGGTCTCACGGGTGACCGGCGTCGCCACCGGCGAACTCACGCCCGGACAGGTCAACCGTGCGGTGCGCCGCGCCGCGAAGCTCGTCAACGAGAAGGCCGCCGATCAGCTGCAGACCGCCGCCGAGGGTTTCGAGCGGCTGATGGAGCTGGCCCTGCCGGGCAGGCTGGAGGAGATCCCCGAGGACCTCGGCTATGCCCTGCTGGCGTTGCGGGACGCCGCACGCAACGTCATCTCGGCGCTCGGTACGACCCGCGACAAGTCGGTCCAGGACGAGGACGCGGTCCGCAAACAGGCGCTGGCCTCCGTGGAGAACGTGCACGACGTGGCGGAGCGGATCACGAACGGTTCCGAGTGGGACGTCGTCTGGTACGAGCGTCACGACCGCTTCGGCGCCTCCCTGCGCGTCGCCCCCATGTCCGTCTCGGGTCTGCTGCGCGAGAAACTCTTCGCTGACCGCTCCGTCGTCCTGACCTCGGCGACCCTCAAACTCGGCGGCGACTTCAACGGCGTCGGCGCCTCCCTCGGCCTTGCCCCGGAGGGCACGGAGGGCGAGGACGTGCCGCAGTGGAAGGGCGTGGACGTCGGTTCGCCCTTCGACTACCGCAAGCAGGGCATTCTGTACGTCGCCAAGCATTTGTCGCGCCCCGCGCGGGACGGCGACCGCGGGGACATGCTCGACGAGCTGACGGAACTGATCCAGGCGGCGGGCGGCCGCACACTCGGCCTGTTCTCGTCGATGCGGGCCGCCCAGCTCGCCGCCGAGGAGCTGCGTGCGCGCATCCCCGAGTTCCCGATCCTGCTCCAGGGCGAGGAGACGCTGGGCGAGCTGATCAAGAACTTCGCGGCGGACCCGAAGACCTGCCTGTTCGGCACGCTGTCCCTCTGGCAGGGCGTCGACGTCCCCGGCCCCAGCTGTCAGCTGGTCGTCATGGACAAGATCCCCTTCCCGCGCCCCGACGACCCGCTGATGAGCGCCCGCCAGAAGGCGGTCGAGGACGCCGGCGGCAATGGCTTCATGGCGGTCGCCGCGACCCATGCGGCCCTGCTGATGGCCCAGGGCGCCGGACGTCTCGTCCGCGCGTCCGGGGACCGCGGGGTGGTCGCCGTACTGGATCCGCGACTGGCCACGGCGCGCTACGGCGGCTATCTGAAGGCGTCACTGCCGGACTTCTGGTACACCACCGACCGCAACCAGGTGCGGAAGTCGCTGGCGGCCATCGACGCCGCGGCCCGGCAGGCGGAGGAGGAGCAGACGGCGGCCGGGTGAGCGCGGCGCGCACAACAGGGCCCCGGAACCGGCGCAGGGGTTCCGGGGCCCGATCAAGGGGCGGGTCGACAGGCCCGCCGCTGCGCTCCTCAGACGCGCCGCAGGACCGCCACGACCTTGCCGAGGATGGTCGCGTCGTCACCCGGGATCGGCTCGTACGCCGCGTTGTGCGGCAGCAGCCAGACATGGCCGTCCTCGCGCTTGAAGCGCTTGACGGTCGCCTCGCCCTCGATCATGGCCGCCACGATGTCGCCGTTCTCGGCGACCTGCTGGCGGCGGACCGTGACCCAGTCGCCGTCACAGATGGCGGCCTCGATCATCGAGTCGCCGACGACCTTCAGGACGAACAGCTCACCGTCGCCGACCAGCTGCCGGGGGAGAGGGAAGACGTCCTCGACCGACTCCTCGGCGAGGATCGGGCCACCGGCGGCGATCCGGCCGACCAGAGGGACGTACGACGCGGCCGGCTTGCCCACCGTGTCGGTGGGCTGCAGCGTGGCGGCCTGGTCCGAGCCGCGGACCTCGTAGGCGCGTGGGCGGTGCGGGTCACGGCGCAGAAAGCCCTTGCGCTCGAGCGCCATGAGCTGGTGTGCCACCGAGGAGGTGCTGGACAGGCCGACCGCCTGGCCGATCTCCCGCATGGACGGCGGATAGCCGCGCCGCTGCACCGAGTCCCTGATGACCTCGATCACCCGGCGCTGCCGTTCGGTGAGGCCCGAGCTGTCCGCCCGGATGCCTGGAGGTCGGCCCGGAAGGGAGCGCTTGGGCCCCTCGGGATTCGCGGCTTCGTTCATCGCATGCACCGGCTCGAGTCGGCCCTGGGAGCGGTCCTGGGCAGTGATGGTGGCACTGTCTGCGGTGGTGGTCACGTCGTCGGCCCCTCTCGATGGTCTCCCTCCGGCACAACGGTAGTTGCTTTCGAAAGGTTGCGCCAAACACACGTTCGAGTGAAAAAGTGTGGATCAACGGACTTGATCACGTGTCTGGGTGTATGGCCGACGTGTTGACCGGCGGGCAAAAAGGCCTATTGCTGTACTCTTCACCGCCGGAGTGCAGACTTTGTGGGCCGCCGCCCCAGTCTGCCATCCGGCGCCTCGTCAACCGAGCGCCGGTTCCCTTCTGCCCGGGAGTCCCACGCGTCCTCCCCGCGGCGCTCACGGTATCTCCCCAGGCCCGCCGGCGGTACGGGTGTGCGTCGGCGTGTCCGGTGCCGAGGTGCCGGGGCCGGGACTCGCGCGTGTCCGGCATGGCGGCACGGACGCGCCGATCCGGGCCGTACGCGAGCGACACGCGTAGCGCGGCACGCGACACGCGTGGCGAGCTGGATGTACGGGCCCGGCCCTACATCTAGTGGTTGGATGGCTACAGCGGCCCACAAGTTGTGGTGCCCCGGTCTTCGGGGCCCGGATCATCGCCTATGCTTGGGGCTGCTTCGCGGGGCCCATGAGGCCTGGCGAGGCTATCGAGTCTGCTGTGAGGAGGGTTGGAGTCCATGCACTGCCCCTTCTGCAGGCACCCCGACAGCCGCGTCGTCGACAGCCGTACGACGGACGACGGCACGTCCATCCGCAGGCGCCGCCAGTGCCCTGAGTGCTCCCGACGGTTCACGACCGTGGAGACGTGCTCGCTGATGGTGGTCAAGCGGTCCGGAGTCACCGAGCCGTTCAGCCGTACCAAGGTCATCAACGGCGTGCGCAAGGCGTGCCAGGGACGGCCTGTCACGGAGGACGCGCTCGCGCAGCTCGGCCAGCGGGTCGAGGAGGCGGTACGCGCGAGCGGATGCGCCGAGGTGGCCGCCCACGAAGTGGGACTGGCCATACTCGGCCCCTTGCAGGAGCTCGACCTCGTCGCCTATCTGCGGTTCGCGTCCGTGTACCGGGCGTTCGACTCGCTCGAGGACTTCGAGGCCGCCATCGCGGAACTCAGGGAAGCCACACGACGCCCCGCCGCGGAGTCGGAGGACAGCGACGGCGCCGTCGCGGGGAGCCGGGAAGACGACGGCGGGCGCGGTGGGACGGCCGAGGTCCCCGTGCCCGCACGCGCCGCCGACTGATCGGCGGGCGGGTCCGGACCGCCGGTCCGGGCCCGGCTCGGCGGCGGCGAGGAAGACGGCTGCGGGTGGCGGCGACGCAGGTGCCCGCAGCACCAGACAGAACACCGTGTCTCCGGAACATCGGGACACTTCAGGGCGTTTTCGCCCGTACAGGGAGGCGGCATGACAGAGACGGCGAGCGGTCCGGCACGAGGTTCCCGAGCCAAGGGCTCCAAGGCGGGGAACAAGGGACTGCACATCGAGCGCATCCACACCACTCCCGGCGTGCACCCGTACGACGAGGTGGCCTGGGAGCGCCGTGACGTCGTCATGACCAACTGGCGCGACGGCTCGATCAACTTCGAGCAGCGTGGCGTCGAGTTCCCCGACTTCTGGTCGGTGAACGCGGTCAACATCGTCACCAGCAAGTACTTCCGCGGTGCCGTCGGCACCCCGCAGCGCGAGACCAGCCTGAAGCAGCTGATCGACCGCATCGTGAAGACGTACCGGAAGGCCGGTGAGGACAACAAGTACTTCGCCTCGCCCGCCGACGCCGAGATCTTCGAGCACGAGCTGGCCTACGCCCTCCTGCACCAGATCTTCAGCTTCAACAGCCCCGTCTGGTTCAACGTCGGAACGCCGCAGCCCCAGCAGGTCTCCGCCTGCTTCATCCTGTCCGTCGACGACTCCATGGAGTCGATCCTCGACTGGTACAAGGAAGAGGGCATGATCTTCAAGGGCGGCTCCGGCGCCGGCCTGAACCTCTCCCGCATCCGCTCCTCCAAGGAGCTGCTCTCCTCCGGCGGCAACGCCTCCGGCCCCGTCTCCTTCATGCGTGGCGCCGACGCCTCCGCCGGCACCATCAAGTCCGGTGGTGCCACCCGCCGCGCCGCCAAGATGGTCATCCTCGACGTCGACCACCCCGACGTGGAGGACTTCATCGAGACCAAGGTCAAGGAGGAGGAGAAGATCCGCGCCCTGCGCGACGCGGGCTTCGACATGGACCTGGGCGGCGACGACATCACCTCCGTCCAGTACCAGAACGCCAACAACTCCGTCCGCGTGAACGACGAGTTCATGAAGGCGGTCGAGCAGGGCGGGAAGTTCGGCCTGCGGGCCCGCATGACCGGCGAGGTCATCGAGGAGATCGAGGCCAAGTCCCTCTTCCGCAAGATGGCCGAGGCCGCCTGGGCCTGTGCCGACCCGGGCATCCAGTACGACGACACGATCAACCACTGGCACACCTGCCCGGAGTCCGGCCGCATCAACGGCTCGAACCCCTGCAGCGAGTACATGCACCTGGACAACACGTCCTGCAACCTCGCGTCGCTGAACCTGATGAAGTTCCTCAAGGACGACGGCAAGGGCAACCAGTCCTTCGACGTCGAGCGCTTCTCCCAGGTCGTCGAGCTGGTCATCACCGCGATGGACATCTCCATCTGCTTCGCGGACTTCCCGACCCAGAAGATCGGCGAGAACACCCGCGCCTTCCGCCAGCTCGGCATCGGCTACGCCAACCTCGGCGCCCTGCTGATGGCGACGGGCCACGCCTACGACTCCGACGGCGGCCGCGCCCTCGCCGGTGCCATCACCTCCCTGATGACCGGCACCGCCTACAAACGCTCCGCCGAGCTGGCCGCGGTCGTCGGGCCGTACGACGGCTACGCCCGCAACGCCCAGCCGCACCAGCGCGTCATGAAGCAGCACGCCGACGCCAACGCCCGGGCCGTCCGGATGGACGACCTGGACACCCCGGTGTGGGCCGCCGCCACGGAGGCCTGGCAGGACGTGCTGCGTCTCGGCGAGAAGAACGGTTTCCGTAACTCCCAGGCGTCCGTCCTCGCCCCCACCGGCACCATCGGCCTGGCCATGTCCTGCGACACCACCGGTGTCGAGCCCGACCTCGCACTGGTCAAGTTCAAGAAGCTGGTCGGCGGCGGCTCGATGCAGATCGTCAACGGCACCGTTCCGCAGGCCCTGCGCCGCCTGGGCTACCAGGAGGAGCAGATCGAGGCGATCGTCGCCCACATCGCCGAGCACGGCAACGTGATCGACGCCCCCGGCCTCAAGCACGAGCACTACGAGGTGTTCGACTGCGCCATGGGCGAGCGGGCCATCTCCCCGATGGGCCACGTCCGCATGATGGCCGCCATCCAGCCGTGGATCTCCGGCGCCATCTCCAAGACGGTCAACATGCCGGAGTCGGCGACCGTCGAGGAGGTCGAGGAGATCTACTTCGAGGCCTGGAAGCTGGGCGTCAAGGCGCTGGCGATCTACCGCGACAACTGCAAGGTCGGCCAGCCGCTGTCCGCGAAGAAGAAGGACTCCGAGGAGAAGACGGAGACCGGCGAGGAGCCGCAGGCCAAGGTCGAGAAGGTCGTCGAGTACCGCCCGGTCCGCAAGCGCCTTCCCAAGGGCCGTCCCGGCATCACCACCTCCTTCACCGTCGGCGGCGCCGAGGGCTACATGACCGCCAACTCCTACCCGGACGACGGTCTCGGCGAGGTCTTCCTGAAGATGTCCAAGCAGGGCTCGACCCTCGCGGGCATGATGGACGCCTTCTCCATCGCGGTCTCCGTCGGCCTCCAGTACGGCGTGCCCCTGGAGACGTACGTCTCGAAGTTCACCAACATGCGCTTCGAGCCGGCCGGCATGACCGACGACCCGGACGTGCGGATGGCGCAGTCGATCGTCGACTACATCTTCCGCCGCCTGGCACTGGACTTCCTGCCCTTCGAGACGCGCTCCGCGCTCGGCATCCACTCCGCCGAGGAGCGCCAGCGCCACCTGGAGACCGGCTCCTACGAGCCGATCGACGAGGACGTCGACGTCGAGGGCCTGGCCCAGTCGGCGCCGCGGCAGACCGACCTGAAGGCCGTCGCCGCGCCGAGGCCCGAGGCCGAGGCGGCCAAGCCCGCCCCGAAGCAGGCGCACACCAGCGCCGAACTGGTGGAGATGCAGCTGGGCATCCAGGCGGACGCCCCGCTGTGCTTCTCCTGCGGCACCAAGATGCAGCGGGCCGGCTCCTGCTACATCTGCGAGGGCTGCGGCTCGACCAGCGGCTGCAGCTGAGCCGGCTGATCTGACGGAAACGTCGTGAGGTAAGGGGCGTCGGCCTGGGCCGGCGCCCCTTACCCGTGCTTGTCCGTACCGGCTACGACCGCGGTGCACGCGTATCGGCTACGACGGACGCGCGCGGCCCATGTGGCGGGTGAACGTCGCGGGATCGTCCTCGAAGCCGTGGACGCCGGGACGGAAGTCCCAGTCGCCGGACCCGTCCCGCACGAACTCCGCGACCGTGGCCGCCGGCGCGCCCAGGACACCGCCGAAGTCGTCCTCGGCGAGGACGGTGTACCCCTCACGGACGCGCAGCCCCGGGTTCAGCACGTTCACGAACGTGCGGTGCGCGGTGCGCTGCTGGATCACGACACCCACCACCACGCGCGCGTACCGCTCGGCGAGCCGGTCGAGCTCCAGCGTCATGACCTCGTCCCAGCCGAAGCCCTGGCCGTCCCGGCTGTCCCGGTCGAGGTAGATCGTGCCGTCCGGCGAGCGGCTGTCGAAGTGGACCAGGTACGCCGGAGCGCCGTACGGGTCGCCGGCCTCATAGGTGGCGGCCACGAGGTCCAGGTCGGTGGGTGGCGCTCCCGCCGGACTCGGATCCCACCTGAGCGCGACCTCGACCTTGCGGATCCCCTTGCTGAGCCCGCTCACCGGACTCCCCCTTCCCGGTCCCCTTGCGCCCTTTCCTGCCTCAACTTCCGGCTCATGGACGCTCGTTGTCCATCGTGCCACGCGCGCGGGGCCGTCTGCGCGGGCGCTGTCCCCACGAGAGTGACCGACGCCACGCTCCTGGGCCTTACCATGGCGCGGTGCTGGTCAAGTGGATTCGCTGCACCGTGGTGGACCGCCGCGGCTTCGAGCGGGGGCAGCGGAAGTGGGCGGGGCTTCTGGGGGAGCCGGGGTTTCGGGGGCAGGGGGGTGGCTGGAGCCGGGGGCGGCAGGGGGTGGCACACATCTTCGCCTTCTGGGAGAGCCGTGCCTTCTACGACTCCTTCATGGCCCGCTCCCACGACCGCCTGGCGGCTGCCCAGGCCGGTACTTTCAAGGATGCCCAGGTCCGATTGTTCGACCACCGGTTCGACGTGAAGACGGGGTTCCAACCGCGTTTCACGGACGCCGACCTGCTGAGGGTGGCGCTGTGCCGGGTCCACGAGGAGCGTGCCGAGCACTTCACGCTCATGCAGGAGAAGGTCTGGAACCCGGCGATGGCCGGATCTCCCGGCATGATCCGCGGCCTGTTCGGGGAGGCGCCGGGCAACGAGTACCTGGTGCTGTCGATGTGGCAGTCGTCCGCCGAGCACGGCAAGTACCGCACGGAGCGTGTGGAACGCCTCGCGCTGCGCGCCCAGACCGAGGCCGACATCGCGGCCCTCACGGGCGACATCGTGGACCTGGAGCCCGCCTGGACCGTGTGATGCGCCGTGTGCCGTGCCGCGCGGTGCCCTACCGGCACGGCGTGTGCCCTGTGTGGCCCATGATGCACGGTGCGTGTGACGTACGCCGTATGAGGGCCGCTGGAGTCTTCGATAGGCCCTCACCCGATCTAGTGTTTTGGCATGGCACGACCACGGCGCATCGTCCTTGTCCGGCACGGCGAGTCAACGGGCAATGTTGATGACACCGTGTACGAGCGCGAGCCCGACCACGCGCTGGCCCTGACCGAGCGTGGTCGGCAGCAGGCCCAGCAGACGGGCAAGGAGCTGCGCGAGCTGTTCGGACGGGAGCGGGTGAGCGTGTACGTCTCTCCCTACCGCCGCACGCACGAGACACTCCGCGCCTTCCACCTCGATCCCGCTCTCATACGGGTGCGGGAGGAGCCGCGGCTGCGCGAGCAGGACTGGGGCAACTGGCAGGACTGCGACGACGTCCGTCTCCAGAAGGCCTACCGGGACGCCTACGGTCACTTCTTCTACCGCTTCGCCCAGGGCGAGTCCGGGGCCGATGTCTATGACCGGGTGGGGAACTTCCTGGAGAGCCTCTTCCGCAGCTTCGAGGCCCCCGACCACCCGCCCAACGTGCTTCTGGTGACCCACGGCCTGGCGATGCGGCTGTTCTGCATGCGGTGGTTCCACTGGACCGTCGCCGAATTCGAGTCGCTGTCCAATCCCGGGAACGGCGAGACGCGGATGCTCGTTCTCGGGGACGACGGCAAGTACACCCTGGACCGTCCGTTCGAGCGGTGGCGGGATCCGGAACCGTACGGGATCACTGGATAGAGTGGCTGAGCAATGACCTTCGACTCCTCTCCCGGCGGGCGCCTGGAGCGCGCCCTGGCGGGCCTGCGCGGACTCTCGGTGGGGGACGCGCTGGGCTCGCAGTTCTTCGTACCGGCGAACTATCCGCTGCTCAAGCGCCGTGAGCTGCCGTCCGGCCCCTGGCAGTGGACGGACGACACCGAGATGGCCTGCTCCGTGGTCGCCGTCCTCGCCGCCCACCACCGCATCGACCAGGACGCCCTGGCCCAGTCCTTCGCCCGGCACCACGACTTCGACCGGGGATACGGCCCCGCGGTCAACCGCCTGCTGCGCCTCGTGCGGGAGGGCGGGGACTGGCGGGAGCTGGCCGCCGCACTCTTCAAGGGCCAGGGGTCCTGGGGCAACGGCGCCGCGATGCGGATCGCTCCCCTCGGCGCCTGGTACGCGGACGACCCGGAGCAGGCCACCCATCAGGCCGAGATCTCGGCCTACCCCACCCATCAGCACCGCGAGGCCGTCGTGGGTGCCATGGCCGTCGCCGCGGCAGCCGCGCTGGCCGCCGCGGAGGGCGGCCCGCCGAGCGCGGAGGCCCTGCTCGACGGCGTCATCGCCCTCGTGCCGGCCAGGAGCGCGGTCGGCGCGGGCCTGCGCCGCGCCCGCGACATGCTCGACTACGGCGACGCGGCCACGGTCGCGGCCGTGCTCGGCTGCGGTCGGCGCACCACGGCCCACGACACGGTGCCCTTCGCGCTCTGGTCGGCCGTGCGCAGCCTCGGGGACTTCGAGGGCGCCTTCTGGACAACCGCTCAGGTCGGCGGGGACATGGACACCACCTGCTCCATCGTGGGCGGTGTGCTGGCCTCGGCGAAGGCGGGGGCACCGCCGGCCGAGTGGGTGCGGCGCACCGAGGCGCTGCCCGACTGGGTGCCGGCATCGGACTGACCAAGCGGGAACTCTCCGTGTTCGCTGGGAACTCTGCGTGACCACTGTGCGTTGTACCGGCACCGGCTTCGCGTCGCATGGACGTGCCGGTGCCGGTGGCAGCAGGGGAGGGACGCGTGGGGGTCGTCATGCGGTGGTCGTGGGTTCCGGTCGTCGTGCCGCTCGTCGCGGCCGCGGTGGTCGGGTGGTGGCCGGTTTCTCCGTTCACCCCTTCCGGCTGCGGGTGGACGCGGCGCGCGGACCGGCCGGGTGTTCTCGGACGTACCCCTGTGGCGTCCGCGGGTGAACGGTCCCGGACGATCCGCGCCGTCCTCCCGTCAGCCCATTCCGGGACCCGCCGTTCCGGCCAGCGCGGCCAGGTCGCTCTTGCGGACGCGTATGACCAGCCCGGCGGTGATCAGCGCGATCACGGCCATCGCCGCGGCCGGTACGAACGCGGTCGAGATGCCGTGCGCCAGGACGTCGTGGCCCCACGGAGCGGGCAGCTGATGGCTCTTGGCGAACGCGGCCTTCTGCTCCGCCGAGGCGTCGGCGAGGAACTTCGGCAGCTGCTTCTTGGCCTCGTCCGTGCTGGCCGATCCGAACACCGTGGTGAGGATGGACAGTCCGAGCGAACCGCCCACCTGCTGGGTGGCGTTGAGCAGGCCGGAAGCGGCGCCCGCCTCGTGCTGGGCGACGCCCGAGACAGCGGTGACCGTGACCGTCACGAAGTTCAGGCCCATGCCGGCGCCGAAGACGAGCATCGGCCCGAGCACCCCGCCGAGGTAGGAGCTGTCGGGACTGATGAAGGTCAGCCAGACGAGCCCGACCACCGCCAACGACGTGCCGGTGAGCATGAACGGCTTGGGGCCGAGCACCGGAAGGAACCGCTGCGACAGACCCGCGCCCACCGCGATGGCGGCGGTGACCGGAAGGAAGGCCAGCCCGGCCTTGATGGGGCTGTACCCGAGCACGTTCTGCACGAAGAGGACGATGTAGAAGAACATGCCGAACATCGCCGCAGCCAGACTGAGCATGATGACGTACGTGCCCGACCGGTTGCGGTCGGCGAACATCCTCAGCGGTGTGATCGGCTCCTTGGCGCGCCGCTCGGTGAGCGCGAAGGCCAGCAGCAGGACCACGGCGGTGGCGAAGGACCCGACCGTCAGGCCGTCCCGCCAGCCGTCCTCCGACGCGCGGATGAAGCCGTAGACGAGAGCGGCCATGCCCGTCGTCGAGGTCAGCGCGCCCGCGATGTCGAAGCGGCCCGGGTGCCGTTCGGACTCGGCGATGTACCGGGGCGTGAGCAGGGCGATCAGTACGCCGATGGGCACGTTCACGAACAGCACCCAACGCCAGTCCAGCCACTCGGTGAGCATGCCGCCGGCGAGCAGGCCGACGGCGCCGCCGCCGGCGGAGACGGCCGCGAAGACGCCGAAGGCCCGGTTCCGCTCCGGTCCTTCGGGGAACGTGGTCGTGATGAGCGCCAGCGAGGTCGGCGAGGCTATCGCGCCGCCCACGCCCTGCAGGGCCCGTGCGGCCAGCAACTGCCACGGCTCCTGTGCGAGTCCACCCAGCAGAGAGGCGAAGGTGAACAGCAGGATGCCGGTCATGAACACCCGCCGGCGCCCGAGGATGTCACCGGCTCGGGCACCCAGGAGCAGCAGGCCACCGAAGGTGAGTGTGTACGCGCTGACCACCCAGGTGAGGTCGGTCGTGCTGAACCGGAGCGCGTCTTGAATGTGCGGGAGTGCGATGTTCACAATCGTCGCGTCGAGTACCACCATGAGTTGGCAGGCCGCGATGACGGTGAGCGCGATGCCGGGGTGCCCCTCCCGGCGGGCCGCACCCGGTTTCTGGTCCTGAATCAACTGAGAGGTTGTCACTATGGGTCCCCCACGACAGGCTTAGTGAACGAAGCCGTTCACTACCGCGTCAACGGTAGTGAGTCCCCACTAGTGAACGCAAGCGTTCACTTAGCGGCTCCGTTCTGTGGCGTGTCCCCTCGCCACCCCGCCCCCCGAAAACCCCGCTCACCGCTCGTTGGAGACGACAGATGGTTACCTCGCGCTGGACGGCCGCCCCCGCTCGGGCCGCCGGTCCTCGTCGGCGCGGCGCCGTGCTGGAGCGCGCGATCCTCGACGCCGCGCTGGAACAGCTCGGCACGGTCGGATGGAAAGGCCTCACCATGGAGGGCGTCGCCACCGGAGCCCAGACCGGGAAGGCCGCCGTCTACCGTCGCTGGCCGTCCAAGGAGGACCTCGTGGCGGACGCCCTTCAGGCCGGACTGCCGCGCGTCGAGGAGGCGCCGGACCTGGGAAGCGTGCGCGAGGACCTGCTGGTGCTCTGCCGGCAGGCTCGTGACGCCATGTTCTCGCGCTCCGGCTCGGCGCTTCGCGCGGTGATTCACGAATGCGACTCGGATCAGGCGGAGCGCTTCCATGGAGTGATCTTCGATGGGGTCGTGGAGCCGACCATTCAGCTCCTCCGGGAAGTGATCACCCGTGGAATAGGGAGGGGCGAGGTGCGACCCGACGCCGCGAACGGCTATGTCTTCGATGCCATCCCGGCCATGATGATGTACCGGTCGAAAATGTGCACGAGTGAATGGACGGACCAGGACCTCGAGGACATGATCGATCAGTTGATGGTCCCGCTGCTACGTCCGACCGGACCCTGACCGCCGGGCTCCGCGGGCGGTGCGCTCATGGGAGGAAACCGGGGTGTCGCGGCGGGATCCGGGCGGCGTAGGCTAAGGGCGCCATGCCGTACGAACCACCTACTCACACCGTCGAGCGCTCCCTCCGAGCCACGACCGGAGCGAAGGTCATTGCCGGTGTCGACGAGGTGGGGCGCGGCGCGTGGGCCGGGCCCGTCACCGTCTGCGCGGCGGTGACCGGACTGCGCCGGCCTCCCGTGGGCCTCACCGATTCCAAGCTGCTCACCGTCAAGCGGCGCACCGCGCTCGACATGGAGCTGCGGAAGTGGGTCACGGCGTACGCCCTCGGGCATGCCTCGCCGGAGGAGATCGACGATCTGGGGATGACGGCCGCACTGCGGCTCGCGGCCGTACGCGCCCTGGAGGGACTGCCCGTCCGTCCGGACGCGGTCATCCTCGACGGGAAGCACGACTACCTCGGCGCTCCCTGGATGGTTCGTACGGTCATCAAGGGTGACCAGTCGTGCGTGGCCGTGGCGGCGGCTTCGGTGATCGCCAAGGTTCACCGCGACAAAATGATGGCCGAACTGGGTGTCGACCATGCAGACTTCGGTTTTGCGGCCAATGCCGGATACCCGTCGCCCGTGCACAGGGCCGCGCTGGAGGAGCGGGGGCCCACCCCGTACCACCGGCTGTCGTGGGCGTATCTTGATGCGCTGCCCCGGTGGCGGCACCTCAAGAAGGCCCGTGCCTGGGCAGACGGAGGCGTTCCGGAGATCGAGGGTCAGCTCGGCTTCGACTTCTGACGGTTCTGCTTGCCCCGATGGGCCACCCGCCCACGCGAGCCGCACCAACGTTTGATAAATATCAGCCCATGCCTCTCATTCCCGAGGAGCCTCAGATTCACGAGAGTGCCCAGGGTCCCCGCGTCACTCCGGCCACCGGCCGCACCGCGCCGACCCCCCGTCCCGTACCAGGCCCCCGCCCCGCGGCCCCGCCGCGCCCCGGACGTCCCGGCCCCCTGCGGCCCGGGCCGCCGGTGCAACGTACGCCGCGGGACGTGGCCGCGACCAAGCCCGGGCCCTCGGGTCCGGCTGCCCCCGCCGCCTCGGCGACCCCGCAGATCCAGCTGATCCCGGCCTCGGCCGAGGGTGCGCTCGACGCGGCCGAGGAAGCGGTCGACCTGCTTCTCGAGTCGGGTCGCGCCCCAGGAGACGTGCTGGTGATCACCACCGGTGAGTCGCACCCCTGGGCCGCGCACGAGCTGTCCTTCGGTGAAGCGTCCTACTGGGCGCAGCACGACGCCGGCGACGACGTCTTCTACACGGACGCTGCCGTGGCCTCCCGTGCCGCCTCCCGTCCCGTGGTCGTGGTCGCCGTCAACGGCGGCACCGACGTCGCCGCCGCCACGGCCCTGCCTCTGGCACACTCCCGGGCCGGCGCGTTGTTGATCGTCTGTGGTGACCCACAGAAGATCAACGCGGTGCTCGGCGCGGGCGTCTGAGTCGCCTCCGGCAGGTCCGGGTCGCCCGGTCTCCCGTCCGGGGCCGTGCACGGCGACAGCCGTCGCAGCGGGGTCACCGCGCGGCGGCTGCTTCGGCGTGCCCGAAAGAGGCGGCGGCCGCCTCGGCGTGACGTGTCCGGACGCCAGGGTCCGGGACGGGCGGACGGGCGAAGCCGTCCATCGGGTGCGCTGCCCCGCATGCCTTCATGCCGTCGGCGGCAGCGTCCGGCATCCTCGGCAGGCCCCGGTGAGCGTTGCTCGGGCACGGCCACGGTTGCGGGCGGCCGTACGGCTCGGGCATCGCAGGTGTCGTACGGCTCGGATGCCGACGGGCAGCCAAGGAAACCCGGAGGCCGACGTGCCACGGCGTGTGTTCAGCGGGCCGCCACGCGGCGCAGCACTTCGGACGCGGCGCCCCCGGTGCGGGGCGGCGCGGGCGGCATCACGGGGCCGCCGAAGGGTTCGGGCTCCGAGCCGGCGTTCGGGCGGCGGCCGCCTCGGCCCTCGCCGAGCACCTGCCAGCCGTCCCGGGTCAGCGTGATGTACGCCCCGCAGCGCAGACCGTGCAGGGTGCAGGCGTCACGCAGGCCCCACATCCACGCGCCGTCCTCCTCCGTCCAACGCGCGTCGCCGTCGCGGCAGTAGAGCAGCACAGCGGTCCGCACCGGAGTGCGGCGCCGCAGGTCGTGCGGGATGACCCGGCGCAACTGGGCGAGCAGCGCGTTGCGGAACATCCAGCCGTCGGCGGGCGCCGGACGGCGCATGAACGAGGCGCTCGCGCGCAGCCGCTCGTCCGGGTCGAGCACCGCGACGACGGCCGTGGCCGGCCCGGGATGGTGCCGGGCGTGCAGTCCGCTGACGACCTCCCGCGGATTGCGCAGCAAGGGGATGCCCGCGGCGGCCCACTCCGCGGGTTCGAGCACGCGATGGGCGGAGGCGGCGGACGTCGACAACGATGCCGCCGATGAAGGAGCGAATCCGAAGGTCACGTTCCTCCCTTCGGCTACGCGCCCACGCACGGGCGGGGTCGGATTCGGGGGAGCGCACACCGCAGCAGAGCCCTACCGGACCACGGCCGAGCCGTGCGGGGAGCGGACTTCAATTCTTCCTGTCGAACTGGGATGCGGCAACGAGCAATTGGGGCCACCGACCGTTATCGGGTGACCCGTGTCTTATATCCCTACCCCGTGTGTCATCGCGCGACGCCTGAGCCGCCGGTCCGACACGCTCGGTGCGCGCTCGGTGCGCACTCGGCCCTGAACGGTGAAAACCAGCGGCATCACCCCGCCGGAACAGGCGCTGACTGTGCCCGGTGAGCCGGCCGTCACACGATGTGAAGTGGCCGATTGTCAGTGGCGTCGGGTTGCATGGGGGTATGGACGATCTGAAGCTCCGTGCCGAAGCCGACGCCATCCTCGCCGAACTGGTCGGTGACCCCGGGGCGTCGGCGCGGCTGCGGGAGGACCAGTGGCAGGCGGTGGCGGCTCTGGTGGAGGAGCGCCGCCGTGCACTGGTGGTGCAGCGCACCGGCTGGGGCAAGTCCGCGGTGTACTTCGTCGCCACCGCGCTGCTGCGCCGACGTGGATCCGGCCCCACGGTGATCGTCTCGCCGCTGCTGGCGTTGATGCGCAATCAGGTCGAGTCGGCGGCGCGGGCCGGAATCCGGGCGCGCACCATCAACTCGGCCAATCCGGAGGAGTGGGACGCCATCCACGCGGAGGTCGAACGCGGCGAGACCGACGTTCTGCTCGTCAGCCCGGAGCGCCTCAATTCGGTGGATTTCCGTGACCAGCTGCTTCCCCGGCTCGCGGCCACGACCGGCCTGCTGGTGGTCGACGAGGCGCACTGCATCTCCGACTGGGGGCACGACTTCCGCCCCGACTACCGCCGGCTGCGGGCGATGCTGGCGGAGCTGCCGGCCGGAGTGCCGGTGCTGGCCACGACGGCGACGGCCAACGCGCGGGTCACCGCGGACGTGGCGGAGCAGTTGGGCACGGGTGCCGGTGAGGCCCTGGTGCTGCGCGGCCCACTGGACAGGGAGAGCCTGCGGCTCGGTGTGGTCCGGCTGCCGGACGCCGCGCACCGCCTGGCGTGGCTGGCCGAGCACCTCGACGAGCTGCCCGGCTCCGGGATCGTCTACGCGCTGACGGTGGCCGCGGCCGAGGAGGCCGCCGCCTTTCTACGGCAGCGGGGCTTCCAGGTGGCCTCCTACACCGGGCGCACGGAAAACGCCGACCGGCTGCAGGCCGAGGCCGACCTGCTTCAGAACCGGGTCAAGGCGCTGGTCGCCACGTCGGCGCTCGGGATGGGCTTCGACAAGCCGGACCTGGGTTTCGTGGTGCACCTGGGCTCGCCGTCGTCGCCGATCGCCTACTACCAGCAGGTCGGCCGCGCAGGGCGCGGTGTCGAGCACGCGGATGTACTGCTGCTGCCGGGCAAGGAGGACGAGGCCATCTGGCGCTACTTCGCCGATACGGCCTTCCCGCCCGAGTCGCAGGTCCGCCAGACCCTCTCGGCCCTCGCCGACGCGGGACGACCGCTGTCCGTGCCGGCTCTGGAGGCCCTCGTCGATCTCCGGCGCACCCGCCTGGAGGCCATGCTCAAGGTGCTCGACGTGGACGGTGCCGTGAAGCGGGTGAAGGGCGGCTGGATCTCCACCGGCGAACCATGGGTCTACGACTCCGAGCGGTACGCCCGGGTGGCGCGCCAGAGGGCGGCCGAGCGGCAGGCCATGCGCGACTACGCGAGCACGACCGGGTGCCGGATGGAGTTCCTGCGGCGGCAGCTGGACGACGAGGGGGCCGCCCCGTGCGGCCGTTGCGACAACTGCGCGGGTGTTTGGACCGATTCCTCCGTCTCGCCGGAGGCCCTGGCGGGGGCGGCGAAGGAACTGGATCGCCCGGGGGTGGAGATCGAGCCGCGCCGGATGTGGCCGACGGGCATGCCCGCACTGGGCATCGACCTCAAAGGGCGCATCCCTGCCGGTGAGCAGTGCTCCACCGGGCGTGCCCTGGGGCGGCTCTCGGACATCGGCTGGGGCAACCGGCTGCGCCCGCTGCTGGCCGAGGGTGCGCCCGACGGCCCGGTCCCCGACGACGTGCTGAGGGCCGCCGTGGCGGTCCTCGCCGACTGGGCGCGCTCGCCGGGCGGCTGGGCACCCGGCGTCCCGGACGCTTCGGCGCGGCCGGTCGGAGTCGTCGCTGTGCCGTCCCTGACCCGGCCGCACCTGGTCGGTTCGCTCGCCCAGGGCCTCGCTTCCATCGGCCGCCTGCCCTTCCTGGGTACGCTGGCGTACACCGCGTCGAGCGGTGCGCACGCGGCACACCGCAGCAACTCCGCCCAACGCCTCAGGGCGCTGTCCGGGGCCTTCACCGTTCCTCAGGACCTGGCTGACGCCCTGGCCGGCTCTCCCGGCCCCGTCCTGCTCGTGGACGACTACACCGACTCCGGCTGGACCCTCGCCGTCACCGCTCGCCTCCTCCGCCGGGCGGGCAGCGAAGGCGTTCTTCCGCTGGTACTTGCCGCGACTGCCTGAGCTTGCCCACCTGGGTGGATTTCCTCACGTGATGAGCCGACTCGTTTGATGTGTCCCTGATGGGAGTTATCCACAGGTCCAAGCGGAGATCGGAATTCCGCGAGATCGTCGGCGCATGACGAATCACAGCGAAACGACCGGACCCTTCGGCAACGGCGACGTCTCCTACGAAGGACCCGGCCCCGAACACCAGGTCACCCTGCGCACCCCGGCCGAACTCGCCGACGCCCTGCCGTATCTGCTCGGGTACCGGCCCGAGGACAGCGTCGTGCTGGTCGCGCTGCACGACCAGGGCGGAGGCGGCCGGTTCGGTGGCCGTGCCAGGCTCGGTATCCCTCCGCAGAGCGACGACTGGCCGTCGGCGGCACGTCAGCTGGCACAGGGCCTGATCACGGGCGGCGAGCGCCGGGGCGCCAAGCCGGAACAGATGGTCGCGTTTCTGTGCCAGGAGCCCTCGGCGGGTGAGTCGGGGCGAGAGGTCATGCGGCGGTTGCAGCCGCTGGCCCAGAAGCTGCGCACGGAGTGCGGCCGCCTCGACGTTCCGGTGATCGAGGCGCTGTGCATCTCCGGCGGCCGCTTCTGGTCCTACTGCTGCCCGAACGACGGGTGCTGTCCCGACGAGGGACTGCCCATGGGGCTGCCCGGCACCTCCGTGCTGGCCGCCGCGGCGGCCTACGCCGGTATCCAGGTGCGGGGCAGTCTGCGGGAGCTGCGCGGCAGGCTGCTCCCCTGGGAGACCTCCGCCGCCCGGAGCCAGGAGATCGCGCTGGATGCCGCCGGCATGGCCCTGGTGCCCAGGATCCTCGACGAGGCCAGCCGCGCCGCCGTGGCCGAGGAGACCCTGGGGCTCGCCGAGCGCGTGATGCGGCGGTTCGCCGAGGCGCCCGCCGCATCTGGGACCGATGCCGCCGACCTCCGGGACGACCGACTGCTCCAGGACGAGGAAGCCGCCACGCTGATCCTCGGCCTGCAGGACCGCACCACGCGCGACCGCGCGGCCGAGTGGATGGAGGGCGACGAGGCGGGCCCGGCGCTGCGGCTGTGGCGAGCCCTGGCCCGCCGCTGTGTCGGCCCGTACGGCGAGCACGCCGCCGCGCCGCTGACCCTCGCGGGCTGGGTGGCCTGGTCCGTCGGTGACGGCATCGAGGCCCGGGAGGCCCTGGCCATGGCGCTGGGCGCGGACCCCGACTACCTCTTCGCCCGCCTTCTGCACCAGGCCTGCAACGAGGGCCTGGACCCGGAATCGATCCGCCGCTGCCTGCGCGCGGAGCGCGAGGCGCGTGCGCGGTCCGCTGCCGGAGAGGCCGACGCCGGGAGCCCGCGACAGAGCACACGGCTGACGGACGACGGGGGAGACGGCGACCCGGGCGACAGTGCGGGGGCGGTCGGCGCGCGAGGTGTCGACGAGGAGGACGGTGCGGCGACGGAAGACGCGGCGGAGGCCGGCGCCGGTGAGCACGGGCGCAGTGCCGAAGCCGTCGCCGAGCCCTTGGCCCGGCACACCCCGACCGGCGCCGCAGGAAGTCGTCCCTCGATGCCGGACACGTCGTCCTCCCGACCGCCTCGGTCCCGCGTCGGGGGCTCAGGCCAGGCCCGCCCGGGTTCTGATGCGACGCGCCCGGCGACGGCCCGGACTGACAGCGCACACCCCGGCTCGTCCAGGGAGCCGGGCCGCGTCCGCCCGCGCGGCACGGCGAGGAGCGGTACCCGCCGCCGAGGCGTCTGCCGCACGGTTGCGGACCCACGGCGCGAGACCCGTCGGCACGACACATGAGCAGACCGCGGGCAGAGGAGTCCGGAGGGCCGGGCGCGTGGCCCACGGCATTCGACCAGCCGCCGTTGGGTCGTCTTCCCCGGCCACGGGCGTGACCCGGACGAGGCGTGGCCCGTTCACCTGAGTGGCGGAGCGCTTGATCAGCGCACTCCGCCGTCTCATCCCTCGCCCCTCCGGAGCCCAGGCCCGGCACCGAACACCTCCGACACCCACAGAGCGCACAGGAAGCCGCCCATGCACCAGCCGAATCCGCACCGCACCGCCGGCGACCCCGCGGTTCTCGGCGAGCCCCTACCGACCGCCGGGGAGGGGGACGGTCCTCCGTGGCCCCGGACCGACAGCGGCGAACGGCGTCCGCCGCCGACGTACCGACGGACCGGGTCGGCGCCGCCGTCGGCTCAGCGCCGTTCCGTGGATCTGCCCCCGACCCACGACGCCATGATCTGCGTGGCCCTGCCCGGGCTGGTGATCTCCACCGCGCGGGGGCAGCTGAGCGGCCGGGGCCTGGAGGGGTTCTACCGGGCGGGCCGGCGCCTGCTCTCCCGCTGCCAGGTGCGGGTCGCCGGGCGCGAACCGCTGGTCGTCCAGGCACAGATGACCGCACCCGATCGCGCCCGCTTCGTCGGCACCCTGCGTGTCTTCCCCGGCACCGGCCCGGACCCCGACGTGGTCGTGGAACGCACGCGTGGCGCGGAGGGCGCGGAACGGATCACGCTGCGCAGCGCCTCGCCCCGGCCGCTGCGTCTGCCCCTCGAGGTGGCCCTCGGCACGGACCTTGCGGAACTCGGCGAAATCGCCTCCGGCCACGCGGGCGGTGAACTCCCCGCGACCGTCCGTGGCTCGGGTCTGAGCTGGTCCCGCGCCGGCGCGAGCGCCTCCGTCACCGCCGACCCGCCTCCCGCGGACGTGCTGGCGTCCGCGGGGCTGCTGCGCTGGGAGCTCGAACTGACCCCGGGCGGCACGGCGAGCGTGGAACTGCGCGTACGTCAGGACGGTGCGGGACCGGTCCGTGCGGCCGGCCGCACGGCGACGAGCCCCCTGGCCGCCGCACGGGCCACCGGTGACACCCCGGGAGTGGCGGAACTGCTGCACACCAGCATCGACGACCTCCAGGCCCTGCTGCTGCGCGATCCGGTGCACCCGTCCGACCTGCACCTGGCGGCGGGGGTGCCCTGGCGGTGCGGTCTCGCTCCGGCCGAGGCGCTCGTCGCGGCCCGCATGGTGCTGCCCCTCGGCACCCGGCTGGCGGCCGGCACGCTCCGCACCCTCGCCCGTACCCAACGCATGGGCGCCGGCCCGCAGTCCGGCTTGATTCCCGGGCCCCGGCGGGACGCGGGTCCACATCTTCCACCTGGCTGCACCGGGACGGAAGCCACCCTGCTCTTCCCGTCCCTTCTCGCCGAAGCCCGCCGCTGGGGACTCGCCGAGCGGGAGACGGAGAGCCTGCTGCCCGCGGCGGAGCGCTGCCTGACCTGGCTGAGCACGGCCGTGGGCGACGACACGTACCTGCGCGACCCGCTGCCCGGCCGACCGGTCCGCTGCGAGACCCAGGCACACGCTCACCGCGCGGCCGTGCTCGGGGCGGATCTGCTCGACGCATTCGGCCGGCCCGGCGCCACAGAGCTGCGGCAGTGGGCGCAGCAGTTGCGGACCGCGTTCCGGGAGGACTTGTGGATCGAGGACCGCGGCGGTGGCAGACCGGCCGCCGGCCGCGCACCGGACGGCCGCCTGCTGCCGCACCTGGACGCGGCCGCCGTCCACCTCCTGGACACGGGCCTGCTGGGCGGGGGCGAGCCTGCGCCCGGGCTGCTCGACAAGGTGCAGACCGAACAGCTCGCCCGCCTGCTGGGCTCCCCGGCCCTGGATTCGGGCTGGGGCCTGCGCGGACTTGCCGCGAAGGAGCCGGGATACAACCCCTTCGGTCACCGCGCCGGAGCCGTACGGGTGGCGGAGACGGCCGTCGCCGTCGCCGGACTGGCCGCCGCGGGCTATGAGAAGGAAGCCGGTTCGCTGCTGCGCGGCGTCCTGGCGGCGGCCGAGGCCTTCGGCCACCGGCTGCCCGAGATGTTCGCCGGGGAGCAGCGCACCGACGGCGGCAGCCCCGTGTTCCACCCCGCCGCCTGCCGCCCCTCGGCCACGGCAGCGGCCGCTGTCGTTCTGCTGCTGACCACGCTCGCGGGCATCCGCCCCGACGCCCCGGCCCGGACGGTCGCGCTCCGCCCGGTGCGCACCGCACCCCTCGGCGAGATCGGATTCACGGGACTGCGGGTCGCCGGTGCCCCCTTCTCCGTACGGGTCAGCAGACTCGGACTCGCCCTGGTCGAGGAGGCGGCCGACGGGCTGCAACTGGGAGTGTGACCTCGTACGACGCGGCAGCGGACGGAGTGGGGAGGCGGACCGTGAGACGTACGGCGGAGCACAGTGGACCAGCCATCGATGCGGCCGGCGAAGGGAGTGTTTATCGTCAGGCAGACGACTATGATCGCCGCATGCCCTACGACCCGTCAGCCTTTCCGCCCTTCGCCGTCACCGTGGACCTGGTCGTGCTGACCGTGCGCCGCCATGCCCTGTGCGCGCTGGCGGTGCGCAGGGGAGAGCCCCCGTTCCAGGGACGCTGGGCACTGCCCGGCGGCTTCGTGCGGGCGGACGAGGACTTGGCGCAGGCAGCGGCGCGTGAGCTGGCGGAGGAGGCCGGACTCCAGGTGCACGACCCGTCCACTCCCGTCCAGGACCATGGCGCCCACCTGGAGCAGCTCGCGACCTACGGTGACCCGAAGCGCGACCCGCGCATGCGCGTCGTCAGCGTCGCCCATCTCGCCCTCGTCCCCGACCTGCCCGCGCCCCGGGCGGGGGGCGACGCCAGCAACGCCCGCTGGGCGCCGGTGGAAGAGCTGCTGCAGCCGAGCGCCTACGACCGCGACGGCGAGGCGTCGGCCCCGCTCGCGTTCGATCACGCTCAGATCCTCGCCGACGGGGTGGAGCGTGCCCGCTCCAAGATCGAGTACTCGTCGCTGGCGACCGCGTTCTGCCCACCCGAGTTCACTGTCGGGGAACTGCGCCGTGTCTACGAGGCGGTGTGGGGTGTGGCGCTCGACCCGCGCAACTTCCACCGCAAGGTCACCGGAACCCCGGGGTTCCTGGTGCCCACCGGGGGCACGACCACCCGCCAGGGCGGCCGGCCGGCCCAGCTCTTCCGGGCGGGCGGCGCCACCCTGCTCAACCCGCCGATGCTGCGCCCCGAGGTCTAGCGTTCCGGGCGCCCGCGTGCCGCTCCACCGACCGGCTCTTCTTGCGGAGGGCGAGCATCAGGTCGGATGAGGGTACCGGCGATGTCGAACGCGCCCCGTGATACCCGAAAAAACGGACATAACGCGCTATCTTGCTGCGGGTGATCCAGGCCTTCGGACTGACCAGCGACTCCCGTAAGGACCTTCCGCCCGCTGTCGACGACGTGACCTTCGAAGCGCACGCGGGGCGAGTCACCGCGCTCCTCGGAACGGTCGGCGCGGGCAAGACGACGACGCTCAGACTCATGCTCGAACTCCAACAGGGCCGAGGCATCACCTACTTCAGGGGTCGTCCCCTGCACCGTATCTCCCACCCGTCGCGCGAGGTCGGTGTCCTTCTGGGCGACGTCCCCGGACACCCGTCCCGCACGGTCCGCGGTCATCTGCGCATGCTGTGCGCGGCCTCGGGCCTTCCGGCCCGGCGTGCCGACGAAGTCCTCGAGGTCGTCGGGCTGGTCAGCTTCCGGGAGGAGCGTCTGGGCACCCTGTCCCGCGGTATGGACCGCCGCATGGGCCTGGCCTGCGTCCTGCTGTCCGATCCGCACACGCTGGTCCTCGACAACCCGGCCGACGGACTCTCCCCCCGGGAGAGCCGCTGGCTGCACGGCATGCTGCGGGCCCACGCGACCCAGGGAGGCACGGTTCTCTTCACCACCGCCGACTCCAAGGAGGCGGCCCGGACGGCGGACCGTGTCGTCACGCTCGATCGCGGCACTCTCGTCGCCGACCAGGAGGTCGCGGACTTCGCCCGCAACCGGCTCCGCCCCCGTGTCGCGGTTCGCAGTCCGCACGCCACCCGCCTCGCGGCCCTTCTGGCGAAGGAGGCTCGCACCGCCCACCGCTCCGTCGAGATCGTGCGCGAGGAGGGCAACCGCCTGTGCGTCTACGGCAGCACGTGCGCCGATGTCGGCGAGATCGCGTTCCGCCATGGCATCCCCATTCACCAACTCGCCGATGAAGTGGGCGACATGGGCCCAGGAGCGGGAGCGGGAGTGGGAGTGGGAGCAGGGCCGGGTACCGGTGCCGGCATCAGCGGCGCGCAGTCCGTCGTGGCGCGGGCCGCCAAGGGGGCACGGGCGGCGGCCGCCGCCCCCGCGGTCGGCGCATCCTCGGTCCCCCACGCAGGATCCGCCACCACAGGTGATGAGGGGATGTTCGCCGCCGGGCTCCTGGAGGGTGGGACCGTGCCCGAGCGGCGGGAAGCGGGATCGGCCGACCGAGCGGCCGAGAAGGCGTCCGTCACCGCCTCGGAGGCGGCCTCGGTCACCACGCTCAGCGGTGCGGCCTCCGGGACGGAACACACCGACCACGCAGCCCCCGACCACGCACCCTCCGACCAGTCACCCCCCGCCCAGACGCCCCCGGCGGCACGTGTCAGGAGTGCCCCCGGGCAGACCCCCCTCGGCGACCGAGCCCTGGGCGGGGGCCCCGATGCCCAGGACCCGGCGGCCGGGGTGCGACCCGACGCCTTCTGCGCCGGCACTCACCCCGAGGCATCCCCCGCCACAGCCCGTCCAGAGGCGTCGGCCACCACGGGTACGGACGTCCCGGCCGCGATCACCAGCCACGACAACAACTCCGCCGCCACCCGCCGCGACCTCCCACTCCCGCTCCCGCACTCCCCTGAGGCGGCCGTCCTCGCCGAGGTCGAGGTCGAGGACGCGCACGCCCCCACGGCGGCCTCGGCCGTCCCCGCCCGCGCGGAAACCTCCGAAGCACTTCCCGCAGCCGCCTCACAGTCCTCAATGGCACCACAGCCCTCACCGGCACCGGCACCACAGCCCTCAGCCGCATCACACTTCTCGTCGTCGACGTCCTCGAAGTCCCCGAGTCCACGGTCCTCACCCCCACAGCGCTCCACTCCCGGCCGCACGGGTCCCCGCCCCGCAGGCTCCCGGCGCGGCAGCACGCGCGCCGCTGCCACCACCGCCGACCGGTCCTCCAGGGCTCAGTCGACGGCCGGCCACCACACGGCCGCGCAGCCCTCGATCCCCACCCCACGTCCACGTCCGGCGGAGGCCGTCACGCTCGACACCGCCTCCCGGCTCCCTCCTCCCATCTCCGTCCGCCTCGGGCCCAGCCCTCTGCGTCCCCTGCGCTATGAGCTGCGCCGCGCCTCCGGCGTCGGCACGGGTTTCGTCACCGTCGCCGTCGTCCTCGTCGTCTCCGCCCTCACGGTCCTGATCATGGGACGTCTCGGCCACACCCCCCAGCCACGGCTGCTGGCGGCATGGCCGCAGCAGTTCCCCCTGCCGCCCGCGGCGCTGGGTGCCGGGCTGCTCGGCGCGTTCTCCTTCGGTGACGAGTTCCGCCACCCGGCGCTGGCCGCGGACCGCGGCACCGTGCCCCGCCGTCTCGGGCTGCTCGCCGCCAAGCTCCTGGTGGCCGGTGCCACCGCGCTGCTGATCGCCTTCCTCACGATCGGCTGCGACGCCGAGGTGCTCTACCTCGTCTACGGACGGGAGCTCACCCAGGTTCCCGGCGACTGGCTCTGGCTCGGCACGAGTTGGATCGGCCTCATGGTGGGGTGCGCCTGGGCCGGCGTACTGGCCGCGGGACTGTTCCGCTCCACCACCGCCGGGCTCGCCGCGGTCCTCGCCGTACCGGTCGTCGTCGTACCCGCCGTGCAGAAGGCCCTGGGCGGGGCGGCCGGGGACGCGACGGGCCTGCCTGCGCGGCTGCGCCGGACGTTCCTGCTGGAGTGGCCCTTCGGGGGAGACCGCTATCTGGCCGCCGCGGCTCGCGTGATCGCGCAACCTGTGGGCAGCGCGCTCACGTTGTCCCTGGCCGCGCTGCTGGGCGGGTATCTGGTGCTGACCCTGCGAAGCAGGGTCAGATGACAACCGTTCGCGCTCTTTCGGTCGCGCATTGTGCGCAACTCCCCACGGAGAGCACATTTCTTTCTGATAAGGCGTCAATTGCGACGGAGTGAGCGATCACCCTTTCGTGTGCTTTTCACCAAAGACCTCAAGGGAGTTGGAAGCGGCGCCGACAAAGGATCCGTGAGTACCCTTGCGCACACCATGATGACCGCCGCCCGCAACTCAGACTCCGGTCTGGCCGGCCCGGGCGAACTCGACCGCTACCCGTACGCGGAGGCACGTGTCCCCGACCGCGTCGCAAGTCCCGCCTGGGAGGGGCCGGACCCGGAGCTGGGGCGCGTGGGCCGGCGCGCCGCGGGCAGCCGAGGCCGCGGACTGCACGGCCAACTCGTCCAGCAGCTGGGTCAGATGATCGTCTCCGGAGACCTCGGTGCCGACCGCCCGCTGGTGCCCGAGGAGATCGGCCAGCGCTTCGAGGTGTCCCGCACCGTCGTCCGCGAGTCGCTCCGTGTCCTGGAGGCAAAGGGCCTGGTCAGCGCCCGGCCGAACGTCGGCACACGCGTGCGCCCGGTCAGTGACTGGAATCTCCTCGACCCGGACATCATCGAGTGGCGGGCCTTCGGGCCGCAGCGCGACGACCAGCGCCGTGAGCTGACCGAGCTGCGCTGGACGATCGAACCGCTCGCCGCGCGGCTCGCCGCCGGGCACGGGCGCGAGGACGTCCAGCAGCGCCTCTCCGACATGGTCGAGATCATGGGGCACGCCCTGGGGCAGGGCGACGCGCTCACCTTCTCCCGCGCGGACGCCGAGTTCCACAACTTGCTGATCCAGATCGCAGGCAACCGGATGCTGGAGCACCTCTCCGGGATCGTCTCGGCCGCTCTTCAGGTCTCCGGCGGCCCCGTCACCGGCTGTGATCGGCCGCACGAGACATCCCTGGCGCAGCACACCCGGATCGTGGACGCGCTGGCGGCCGGCGACGGGGCGGCGGCCGAAGCCGCCATGCGCCAGCTGCTCACGGTGCATCCCGAGATCGAGCGGGTGGTACCCGCTCCGCGCGAGCACTGAGCGGCGAACGCTGCCCCGGGTGCGGACGGCATGGCAGGCTCTGCCGTCCTCCCGCGGTCCCATCCGGCCGGTGAGCGGCCTCTCGCAGGACCCCGCCGGATCCTCCGCGCACTCGGCGGGGTCCGCGCAT
The DNA here is from genome assembly GCF_032658145.1 of Streptomyces sp. MK7. Taxonomy (NCBI): domain Bacteria; kingdom Bacillati; phylum Actinomycetota; class Actinomycetes; order Kitasatosporales; family Streptomycetaceae; genus Streptomyces; species Streptomyces sp. MK7. The sequence goes on along the minus strand of NZ_JAVACL010000027.1, from coordinate 26,768 downwards.
GAGGAGCGGGCGAGGCCCGGAGAGGTCCTGCTGGCGGGGCCTGGGTTCGGGGGGTCTGAGAGGTTCCGCCGGAGCGGCCCTGTCGGTGACGACAGGTGAACTGTTATGCCCGCTTATGACAACTTTTGAGCGCTTACGGGGTGTGACTCGGGCCACGCGGAATGGGCGTAACGCTCGTGGGGACAACGCGATGACCTAAGAGGTGACAGCCGCGGAGGGAATACGGACGCCGTTCACGGCGCTGTGCATCTTCCCGGCCCCCGCCCGCGCCGTCGGCCCAATCCCCAGGCCGGTGGTCGGCTCCTGTCCGCTGTGGACGGGGCCGGAAGCCGTTTTCCAACGTTCCGAGAGGTTGTTCGTGTCGGCCAGCACATCCCGTACGCTCCCGCCGGAGATCGCCGAGTCCGTCTCTGTCATGGCGCTCATTGAGCGGGGAAAGGCTGAGGGGCAGATCGCCGGCGACGATGTGCGTCGGGCCTTCGAAGCTGACCAGATTCCGGCCACTCAGTGGAAGAACGTACTGCGCAGCCTCAACCAGATCCTCGAGGAAGAGGGTGTGACGCTGATGGTCAGTGCCGCGGAGCCCAACAAGCGCACCCGAAAGAGCGTCGCAGCGAAGAGTCCGGCCAAGCGCACCGCCACCAAGACGGTCGCGGCCAAGACGGCGACCGCCAGGAAGGCCACCGCCACCGCCACCCCGGCGGCGCCTGCCGTCGACACGCCCGCCGAGGACGACGCTCCCAAGAAGGCCGCCGCCAAGAAGGCGGCCGCCGCGAAGAAGACGGTGGCGAAGAAGGCGACCGCCACCGCGAAGAAGACGGCGGCCAAGAAGACCGCCGCCAAGAAGGACGACGTCGAGCTTCTCGAGGACGAGGTGCTCGAGGACCCCAAGGGCGCGGAGGAGCCGGAGGGCGCCGAGAGCGCCGGGTTCGTGCTCTCCGACGAGGACGAGGACGACGCCCCCGCCCAGCAGGTCGCCGCGGCCGGCGCCACCGCCGACCCGGTCAAGGACTACCTCAAGCAGATCGGCAAGGTCCCCCTGCTCAACGCGGAGCAGGAGGTCGAGCTGGCCAAGCGCATCGAGGCGGGTCTCTTCGCCGAGGACAAGCTGGCCAACTCCGACAAGCTCGCCCCCAAGCTCAAGCGCGAGCTGGAGATCATCGCCGAGGACGGCCGTCGCGCCAAGAACCACCTCCTGGAGGCCAACCTCCGTCTGGTGGTCTCGCTGGCCAAGCGGTACACCGGCCGCGGCATGCTCTTCCTGGACCTCATCCAGGAGGGCAACCTCGGTCTGATCCGCGCGGTCGAGAAGTTCGACTACACCAAGGGCTACAAGTTCTCCACGTACGCCACCTGGTGGATCCGGCAGGCGATCACCCGAGCGATGGCCGACCAGGCCCGCACCATCCGTATCCCGGTGCACATGGTCGAGGTCATCAACAAGCTCGCGCGCGTGCAGCGCCAGATGCTCCAGGACCTGGGCCGCGAGCCCACCCCGGAGGAACTGGCCAAGGAGCTCGACATGACTCCGGAGAAGGTCATCGAGGTCCAGAAGTACGGCCGTGAGCCCATCTCGCTGCACACCCCGCTGGGTGAGGACGGCGACAGCGAGTTCGGTGACCTCATCGAGGACTCCGAGGCCGTCGTCCCCGCCGACGCCGTCAGCTTCACGCTCCTGCAGGAGCAGCTGCACTCCGTGCTGGACACCCTGTCCGAGCGCGAGGCCGGCGTCGTCTCCATGCGCTTCGGCCTCACCGACGGTCAGCCGAAGACCCTGGACGAGATCGGCAAGGTGTACGGCGTGACGCGTGAGCGGATCCGCCAGATCGAGTCCAAGACCATGTCGAAGCTGCGCCACCCGTCGCGTTCGCAGGTCCTGCGCGACTACCTCGACTAGGTCACGGTCCCAGGTCACCGAAGGCCCGGTCCCCGGACGGGGGCCGGGCCTTCGTGCTGCGGCTCGCGCCGGTCTGCCCGACTCTGGGTGTTCAACGATCACCCCAGAGTGAGGAGTGCGTTATGCGACGCCGTATTGCCCGGGCGCTGGCCCGGCCGCTCGTCCTTGCGGCGGCGGGGGCCACGATACCGCTGGTGAACGCGGTCCCGGCGGCTGCCGACAGCGTTGTCATCGGCGGCTTTCCCGTCGATGTGTCGCACAGCCCGTGGACCGTGGCGCTCTCCAGCCGTGACCGGTTCGGGGGTACGCGCGCCGGGCAGTTCTGCGGAGGTGTGGCCATCAGCAGAACCGCCGTGCTCACCGCGGCCCACTGTCTGGGCGGGGATGTGGTGGGCGCGCCACCGACACGGGACCTGAAGATCATCACGGGCCGCACGGATCTGCTCTCCTCCGGGGGCAAGGAGATCCGGGTGCGGGCCATCTGGGTCAATCCGCGGTACGACACGGCCACCAACTCGGGCGACTTCGCCGTGATCACCCTCACCGAGCCGCTGCCGCAAAGCGCCGTCATCCCCATGGCGGGCCCGGGTGACCCGGCGTACACGCCGGGTACAAGCGCCGTGGTCTATGGCTGGGGTGACACCACCGGAGCCGCCGCCTACGCCCACAGCCTGCACGCGGCACGGGTGCACGTCCTCCCCGACGCCCGGTGCGAGCGGGCCTATCCGGGCAGTGCCGAGGGCACGTACGAGCCCGGGACGATGCTGTGCGCGGGCGAGACCAGAGGGGGCCGGGACGCCTGCCAGGGGGACAGCGGGGGTCCGCTGGTCGCCAAGGGCCGGCTGATCGGACTGGTGTCGTGGGGGAGTGGCTGTGGACGAGCGGGGAGTCCGGGCGTCTACACGCGGGTGTCCGACGTCGTACGGACGTTCGCACGGGCCGGTGGCTCCCGGGCGGCCCATCAGGAGGACGGTGAGGCCTGACCGGGATCGCCGGGCATGACCGTGGACCGGGGATCGACGGTCATGAGGCCGCGAACCGGGAACCGGGAACCAGGTCATGGACCGTGGACCGGGATCCGAGGTCATGAGGCCGCGAAAACGGGCGGCCGCTCCCATGTGTCGGGAGCGGCCGCCCGTTCGCCGGCCTGGCCGGCAGCTGGCTCGTCGTGCGAGGGATCAGCGCTCGTCGTCGGACGCGTTTGCCGGAACAGACGTCAGGCGCTCGGTCTCGTCCTGTATCTCGGCGGCGATCTTCTTGAGTTCCGGCTCGAACTTGCGACCGTGGTGGGCGCAGAAGAGCAGTTCTCCGCCGCTCAGCAGGACGACGCGCAGGTATGCCTGGGCGCCGCAGCGGTCGCAGCGATCAGCGGCCGTCAGCGGGCTCGCGGGGGTCAGAACAGTAGTCACGTCGCCTCTTCTCTAGCTCGACGAGCTGTCGTACCAGGGTCAACATCCAACCAGCCCCAAACGTTCCCGCTCGTGGCATTTCCTCGAAAAATCTTCTCGAGAGGCTGTCCGTTGCCGGTTTGGCGGCGAATGTGCCGTATTACGTCTGTATGTCTTACGGGTTCGCGCTGTTGGTCATGGTCGGTCCTCCCCGGCCGGGTTGCCGGTTGTTCAGGAGGACGTGCCCGGAGCCTAAATGGTTCATGCCTCGAAGGGAACGTGATATGTGCTTCACTCCATCGAGGCATCGAACGTACATGCGACTCTCGACTAGTGTGTGTCGATGCAGAGGGTTGCGTTACAACGGCTCTACCAGGCCTCGGTACCCTCTGAGCGGCAACCGAAGCCGCGCCCTTACCCATCAGGGCCCAACCTGAAATTCAGCGAGGAGCGAACCGCGTGACCGCCGATACGTCCGTGCCGTCCACAGCGCTGCTGGCAGGAGCAGACCGGGACGGTTCCAACTACACCGCGCGGCACCTGCTCGTCCTCGAGGGCCTCGAAGCCGTGCGCAAACGCCCCGGCATGTACATCGGGTCCACCGACAGCCGTGGCCTGATGCACTGCCTGTGGGAGATCATCGACAACTCCGTGGACGAGGCCCTGGCGGGCGTCTGCGACCACATCGAGGTGGTCCTGCACGACGACGGCTCGGTGGAGGTGCGGGACAACGGCCGCGGTATCCCGGTCGACGTCGAGCCCAGGACCGGCCTGTCCGGCGTCGAGGTCGTCATGACCAAGCTGCACGCCGGCGGCAAGTTCGGCGGCGGCTCGTACGCGGCCTCCGGCGGTCTGCACGGCGTCGGCGCCTCCGTGGTCAATGCCCTGTCCGCCCGGCTGGACGTCGAGGTGGACCGCGGCGGCCACACCCACGCCATCAGCTTCCGGCGCGGCGTGCCCGGAGCGTTCACGGGCAACGGACCCGACGGCAAGTTCGAGGCCAAGGGTGGCCTGCGCAAGGCCAAGAAGATCCCCAGGACCCGCACCGGCACGCGCGTGCGCTACTGGGCCGACCGTCAGATCTTCCTCAAGGACGCCAAGCTCTCCCTGGAGACCCTGCACCAGCGCGCCCGCCAGACCGCGTTCCTGGTGCCGGGGCTGACCATCGTCGTGCGCGACGAGTACGGCCTCGGGGAGGGCGGCAGCAAGGGCGAGGAGTCCTTCCGCTTCGACGGGGGCATCAGCGAGTTCTGCGAGTACCTGGCGAGCGACAAGCCGGTCTGCGACATCCTCCGCTTCAACGGCCAGGGCACCTTCAAGGAGACCGTCCCGGTCCTCGACGAGCACGGCCAGATGACGCCCACCGAGGTCACCCGCGAGCTCGGCGTGGACGTCGCGCTGCGCTGGGGGACCGGCTACGACACGACGGTGCGGTCCTTCGTCAACATCATCGCCACCCCCAAGGGCGGTACCCATGTCGCCGGCTTCGAGCAGGCCGTCACCAAGACGCTCAACGAGGTGCTGCGGACCAAGAAGCTGCTGCGCGTCGCGGAGGACGACATCGTCAAGGACGACGCGCTGGAGGGCCTCACCGCGGTCGTCACGGTCCGGCTCGCCGAGCCCCAGTTCGAGGGACAGACCAAGGAGGTCCTCGGCACCTCGGCGGCCCGCCGTATCGTGACCAACGTGGTGACCAAGGAACTCAAGGCGTTCCTGACCTCCACCAAGCGCGACGCCGCGCAGCAGGCGCGGGTGGTCCTGGAGAAGGCGGTCTCCGCCGCCCGTACACGTATCGCCGCCCGCCAGCACAAGGATGCTCAGCGCCGCAAGACGGCCCTGGAGTCCTCCTCGCTGCCGGCCAAGCTGGCCGACTGCCGCAGCGACGACGTCGACCGCAGCGAACTGTTCATCGTCGAGGGCGACTCCGCCCTCGGTACGGCGAAGCTGGCCCGGAACTCCGAGTTCCAGGCGCTGCTGCCCATCCGCGGAAAGATCCTCAACGTCCAGAAGTCGTCCGTCACGGACATGCTGAAGAACGCCGAGTGCGGTGCGATCATCCAGGTCATAGGAGCGGGCTCGGGCCGTACCTTCGACCTCGACGCGGCCCGCTACGGCAAGATCATCATGATGACCGACGCCGACGTGGACGGCTCCCACATCCGGACCCTGTTGCTGACGCTGTTCCACCGCTACATGCGGCCGATGGTCGAGTCCGGCCGGGTCTTCGCCGCGGTGCCGCCGCTGCACCGGATCGAGCTGATCCAGCCGAAGAAGGGTCAGGACAAGTACGTCTACACGTACTCGGACCGTGAGCTGCGCGACAAGCTGCTCGAGTTGCAGAGCAAGAACATCCGGTACAAGGACACGATCCAGCGGTACAAGGGCCTTGGTGAGATGGACGCCGACCAGCTGGCCGAGACCACCATGGACCCCCGCCACCGCACCCTGCGCCGGATCAACCTCTCCGACCTGGAGGCCGCGGAGGGCGTCTTCGATCTGCTGATGGGCAACGAGGTGGCCCCCCGCAAGGAGTTCATCGCGAGCTCGGCGGCCACGCTGGACCGCTCCCGCATCGACGCGTAGCTGCCTCGCCGGTCTCCCGGCCGGGTACGACGCAGGCGGGGCGCCCCGGCGCGGCCGTCACCGGCGGTCCGCGCCTTGGCTTGCCCTGCCTCGCGCTGCCCTGCCCTGTCGTGCCGTGCCCGGTCTCGGTGCGGAACCGTCCGGCCGTGCCCGGTCTGCTCCGACTCTGTCGCGGCCCGGCGCCTGCCCGACCTCGTCCCGGCTCGGGCGCGCCTGCCCGGTCTTGTCCCGGCCTGGAGGGCGCCTGTTCCTGCCTTGTCCCGGCCCGGAGGGCACCCATGCCTGCCTGGTCCAGGCCGGCCCGGCCGGGCTCGCCCCGTTTCGGCCTGTCCGGGCTCGTCCCCGTTCCGGCCCCGAGCCCGTGCGCCGCGGGTGTGCCCCCGTCTCGGCCCCGCCTCGTCCCGGCGCGAGCTCGTACGGCCGGGCGCCCTTTCTGGCCTTGCCCTGACCGGGGATGCCCTGCCCTGCGTCGCCTGGCCCTGCCCAGCGTGGGCGGTGTCCCTGTCTCGGGCACGGCGCGGACTCGTCCGGCCCTGTGCCCCCTTCTGGCTCAGGCTCGTTCCGGCCTCGCCTCGACCTGGCCCTTGTACCGGCCCCTTCGTTGTCCTGTTCTGGCCCTCGCCCTTTCCCGTCCCGGCTCGGCCCGGGCTCGCCCGTCTCATGCCACCGCCCGCCCGCCCGTCACAGGCCCGAACCCACCGGTCCCGGACAGGGCGGGTTCTCCACCTGGGGGTGGAGATCGGCGAGGTGCGGTTTCCACCCGCGATCCACCCCGGCTCCGATCAGCCGGACCGCGGTTTTCCGTAGCGTCGAAGGCGTCGGCGGCACCGTGCCGTCGGCTTCTCCTTTCCGCTCACGGAGGCTGAAGATGTCCGGGCTCATCAATGCGCTGGTGATCGTCGCCGTCGCCGCCCTGGTGATCGTGCGGCAGTTCGCGGCACGCCGGCTCGACGCCGGTCGGCGCTGGTGGGTCCTGCCCGCGATACTGGCGTTCGTCGCCCTTCGCGAACCCGGCATCATCGATGCCCACCACCGCACCGAGTCCGTCGCGCTGCTCGCCGCCGAACTGCTCATCGGCCTGGGCACAGGAGCCGGCTGGGCCTGGACCACCCGCATATGGGCGGAGCCTGACGGCACGGTGTGGACCAAGAGCACCAAGGCCAGCGCGGCCGTCTGGGTCGGCGGCATCGCCCTGCGCGTCGCTCTCTTCGCTCTCGGTGCCGTGCTCGGCGTGCACCAGGACAGCGGGGCCCTGATGGTCGCCCTGGCCGGCACGCTGCTGGTCCGCTCCGGGCTCCTCGCCTGGCGGACGCGTGCGCTGACCTCGGCATCCGCCCCGGTCACGGCGTACCGTGACGGCAAGCCCCGACCCGCGTGGAAGGAGCGTGTGTGACGGAGAACGTCTGGACGCGCTGGCCCTCACCGGAGGCGCTGGGGCGCATGGGCCTCTCACAGCCCCGACGCCTGCTCAGCTGGGTCGTGCGGGTGCTGGTGGCCGGCGGGCTGCTGTGGGGCGCTGTCAGCAGCAGACGGATTCCCCTCTGGGGGCAAGTCGTGGCGGCAGTGGGTGTCCTCGTGGTGGCGGCTGCCGCCTGGGCCTTCTTCCGGACCACGCTCGCGCACCGGCTCCTGCCCTCCCTGGCCCTCATCGCGGTGCTGCTGGGCACGGCGGTCGTCGCCGAGGCCACCGGCTTCAAGGTGCCCGCCCTCGTCATCTGGTGCGGTTGCGCGGTAGTGGCGCTGGAGAGAATGCCCCTCACCGTCGCCACGCCCGTGACAGCTGTCTCCCTGACCGCGTACAGCCTGGTCAACGACGACAAGTTGCTGACGACGATCGTCACGAGCATCGGCCTCGCCCTCGCCGGCTACGTCCTGCGGCTCGACGCCGAGGCCCGTGGAAACGCCCAGCGGCTGCTCGCCCAGGAGCGGGCCGCGCGCGCGGCGGAGGCGGAGTCGGCGGCACTGGCCGAGCGGGCCAGGATCGCCAGGGAGATCCACGATGTGCTGGCCCACAGCCTCTCGGCGCAGCTCGTGCATCTGGAGGCCGCCCGGCTGCTCGTCGAGCGCGGGGCGGACCGGGAGCAGATCCTCGAGCGGGTGGTGGCGGCGCGGGGGATGGCCCGTGACGGTCTTGTCGAGACCCGGCAGGCGCTGTCCGCCCTGCGCGGTGACCTGACCCCGCTGGAGGACTTCCTCAGCGAGCTCGTCGGGGTGAGCGGTGGTGCCGAGGTCACCGTCTCGGGTGAACGCAGACCGCTGCCCGCCGAGGCCTCGCAGGCCGTGCGCAGGGTCGCCCAGGAAGCCCTCACCAACGTCCGTAAGCACGCGCCAGGCGCCAAGGTGCGGATCCGGCTGGACTACGGCGAGCACCAGGTGATGCTCGACGTACGGGACTCGGGGGGCAAGCCGGGCGAGCTCGCCGCAGCCGGGGGCGGGTACGGTCTGCTGGGCATGCGGGAGCGTGCGGAGCTGCTGGGCGGCTCGCTGGAGGCGGGACCGCACGAGGAGGGGTTCGCGGTGACGTTGAAGGTGCCGGTGTGAGCGAGGAGGCCGGCAGGAAGCCCGCGCGGGTGGTGGTGGCGGACGACCAGACGGTTGTCCGGGAGGGCATCGTGATGCTGCTGGGGCTGCTGCCCGGGGTCGAGGTCGTGGGCTCCGCGGGGGACGGGCAGGAAGCGGTGGAACTCGTCGCGGAACTCGCTCCCGACGTGGTCCTGATGGACCTGCGGATGCCCCGGTGCGACGGTGTGGAGGCCACCCGGCGCATCCGGTCGGAGCACCCGGGGACACAGGTGGTGGTCCTGACGACCTACGCCGACGACGACTCGCTGTTTCCGGCCCTCCGGGCGGGCGCCCGCGGATATCTCACCAAGGACGCGGGCGGTGACGAGATCGTCCGGGCGGTGGAGAGCGTGCTGTCCGGTGACGCCGGACTGTCGCCCAGCATCCAGCGGCGGCTGCTGGAGCGATTGTCCGAGCCCGGGCCCGCGCCCGAGTCGGCCCCCGCCCCCGAGGCCCCGGACGGACTCACGGCACGGGAGTGCGAGGTGCTGGTGCAGATCGCAGAAGGCCTGACCAACCAGGAGATCGCCCGCCGGCTGCATGTCTCCACGGCGACGGTGAAGACCCATATCAACAACCTCTTCGCCAAGGCCGGCCTCAAGGACCGGGCGCAGGCGGTGCGTTACGCCTACGCGAACGGACTGGTGCGGCCCCCGACCAGGTGAGTCACCTGATGGGGTGAAGAGCGGGGAGAAGAGAAGTCGGGGAACTTCCCGTTCTGTCCATCCTTGGGCATGCAGTCGAGCAACGGCCGTCCCCACGGGGACGGGGTCGATCCCGAGAACACGTCGGGGCACCACAACGGGCAGGACCCGGCACCCGAGGACACGAGGTACCGCGACCCCTGGTACGACGCGCTGGCTTCCGGGTGGGGCGAGGGAGACGGTACAGGCGCTCCCGTCGCACCCGTGCCGGCGGCACGCCGGGAGGGGCAAGCCGCGCCGCGCGTCGGCGCGGCGGCCGAGGTCTACCTGGAGGTGCAGCGCAGCGCGGCGTTCCAGGAGGTGCGCAGCCGCTACCGGAGGTTCGTGGTGCCGGCGGTGGCGGCGTTCTTCGTCTGGTACGTGGCGTACGTCGTGGCCGCGACGACCGCGCCGGGGTTCATGGCGCGGCCGGTGGCAGGCGTGGTGAACGTGGCACTGCTCGCGGGGCTGGGACAGTTCCTCACAACCTTTCTGTTCGCCTGGGCGTACGCACGACACGCACGGCTGCGCCGGGACCGGGCCGCGCTGGAACTGCGCTGGGACACCCAGGAACTCACGCGGGGCGCCGCCCGGGGCGGTGTGTCGTGACCGGAGACCATCAGACCCTGGCACTGCTGCTGTTCAGCGTGTTCGTCGCGATCACGCTGGCCATCACCACCTGGGTGAGCCGCCACCGGCACGGTTCGGCGGAGGAGTTCTATGCGGGCGGGCGGCTGTTCTCTCCCATGGAGAATGGTTTTGCCATCGCGGGTGACTACGCCTCGGCCGCCTCCTTCCTCGGGGTCCCCGGACTGATCGTGTTGTTCGGCTACGACGGGGTGCTCTATGTGGTGGGCTTCCTCGTGGGCTGGCTGGTGGTGCTGTTCCTCGTGGCGGAACTCGTCCGCAACTGCGGCCGGTTCACGCTCGCCGACGTGGTCGCGGCACGGATGAGCGAGCGGCCGGTGCGGATCGCGGCGGGAACCTCCTCGGTCACCGTGTCCGTTCTGTACCTGGTGGCGCAGATGGTGGGCGCGGGCAGCCTGGTGGCCCTGCTCCTCGGGCGTACGGGCGGGGCGGCGCAGGCGTGGACCGTCATCGGTGTCGGCGCGCTGATGGTGATCTATGTGTCGTTGGGCGGGATGCGCGCCACCACCTGGATCCAGATCGTCAAGGCGGTCGTGCTGCTGGGCGGCACCGTCGTGCTGACCGTGCTCGTCATGGTCCGGTTCCACGGCGACATCGACCGGCTGCTGCTCACCGCGGCCGAGCACAGCGGCCACGGGGACGCCTTCCTGGCACCGGGACTCAAGTACGGCGGGGACTGGACGGCCCGCCTGGACTTCATCAGTCTCGGCCTCGCGCTGGTGCTCGGCACGGGCGGGCTGCCGCACATCCTGTCCCGCTTCTACACCGTGCCGACCGCGCGGGCCGCCCGCCGTTCGGCGATCTGGTCCATCGGGCTCATCGGCGCCTTCTACCTGATGACGATCGTCCTCGGCTTCGGCGCCGCGGCGATCGTCGGACCGGAGGCGGTCCGGGGGTCGAACGCGGCCGGGAACACCGCGGTTCCGCTGCTCGCCCTGAATCTGGGCGGCGGCGCGGACTCCACGGGCGGCACGGTCCTGTTCGCGGTCGTGGCCGCCGTAGCCTTCGCCACCATCCTCGCGGTGGTCGCCGGGATCACGCTGGCCTCCTCGGCGTCGGTGGCCCACGATCTGTACGCGTCGCTGCGACGCCGCACCGGACGGCAGCGCGGTGAGGTCGCCGTGGCGCGGGTCGCTGCCGTGGGCATCGGCGTGGTCGCCATCGGCCTCGGCCTGCTCGCCCGCGATCTCAATGTCGCGTTCCTGGTCGGTCTCGCCTTCGCCGTCGCCGCCTCCGCGAACCTGCCCGTACTGCTCTACTCGCTGTTCTGGCGCGGTTTCACGACCCGCGGCGCGGTGTGGGCCGTCTACGGCGGTCTGATCCCCGCCCTGGTGCTGGTCTTGGTTTCCCCGGTGGTCTCCGGCAGCCCCGACTCACTGTTCCCGGGCGTCGACTTCCAGTACTTCCCGTTGCAGAACCCGGGGATCGTCTCCGTCCCGCTCGGGTTCCTCGCCGGCTGGCTCGGCACCGTCACCTCCGCCGAGCCGCCGGACGAGGCCAAGCACGCGGAGACGGAAGTGCGGTCGCTGACGGGAGCGGGGGCCGTTTAGCGGGGGCCGTTTAGCGGGGGCCGTTCAGGGCCTCTCGTGCGGCTCAGGACCGACGGCCCCCGGAGACGGCCCGCCCCGCGGCCGTCGTAGCACCGCGGACCACACGACGCGCCCTACGGTGCCACCCAGGCGTAACGGTGCTCCGGGCGTCCGGTGTCACCGTACTTCAGGGACAGGCGCAGGCGGCCGGCCTGTTCCAGGTGGCGGAGGTAGCGCTGGGCGGTGGAGCGGCTCAGGCCGGTGCGGGCGGCCACCTCGTGGGCCGACAGCGGCTCGTCGGCGCCGTGCAGGACATCGCAGATGAGGTCCGTCGTCGGCTCCGAGTGGCCGCTGGGCAGTCCGGGGGAGGAGGGCGCCGGTGTGGTGCGCAGCGCACCGAAGATCCGGTCCACCTGCTCCTGCCCGGCCACTCCTCGCCCGCCGACGCGGTCGACGGTGCGGCGCAGCGCGGCGTAGGACTCCAGGCGGGTGCGCAGCGCCGCGAACGTGAAGGGCTTGACCAGGTAGTGCAGCGCGCCCAGGCGCATCGCCTGCTGCACGGTCGCCACGTCACCGGCCGCCGTGATCATGATGACGTCGGTGCCCAGACCCTGCTCCCGCATGCGGTGGACGAGCTCGAGGCCCGTCCGGTCGGGCAGGTAGTGGTCGAGCAGGACCAGGTCGATGCCGCCGCGCTGCACGCAGGTCAGGGCCTGCGCGGCACTGTGCGCGCGGGCGGTCACCCGGAAGCCGGGAACCTTTCCCACGTACTTGGCGTTGATCTCGGCGACACGGAAGTCGTCGTCGACCACCAGGACGTCAATCATCGGGCCTCTTTCTCCCAAGGCCAGGCGAGCGTTAAGCCCGTGTTTCGGCTCCGTTGTTGTAACGCGAGCAAAACGAGCACAACAGATGCTTGCGAGCAAAAGAACGGCTTGTGCCCACAAGACTGCTGCTGTGGCCGGGGCCACACCTACCGTCCCGGGCCATGAGCACAGACACCAGCCCCGCCATCGAGCTACGGGGCGCGAGCAAAACCTTCAGGACCCCGTCCGGGGGTCTGCACACCGCTGTCAGAGACCTCGACCTCACCGTTCGGCGGGGTGAGTTCGTGGCGGTGGTCGGCCCCACCGGCTGCGGCAAGTCGACCACGCTGACCCTGGTCAGTGGCCTTGAGGAGCCCACTCAGGGCGATGTTCTGGTGGCCGGCGAACCGGTGCACGGCGTCGGCGGCAAGGTCGGTTTCGTCTTCCAGCAGGACGCCACGTTCCCCTGGCGTACGGTGCTCTCCAACGTGATGTCCGGACCGCGCTTCCGCGGCGTACCCAAGGCGGAGGCGAAGGAGAAGGCGCGCGCATGGCTGGCGCGGGTCGGACTCGCCGCCTTCGAGGACCGCTACCCGCACCAGCTCTCCGGCGGTCAGCGCAAGCGCGTCGCCCTCGCCGCCACCTTCGTCAACGACCCCGAGATCCTGCTGATGGACGAGCCGTTCTCGGCGCTCGACGTGCAGACCCGGGCGCTGATGTCGGACGAGCTCCTGGAGCTGTGGGAGGGCACGGGCGCCTCGGTCGTCTTCGTCACCCACGACCTGGAGGAGGCCATCGCGCTGGCCGACAAGGTCGTCGTGATGACGGCCGGTCCCGCGACCGTCAAGCAGATCTTCGACATCGACCTGCCCCGCCCGCGCAAGGTCGAGCAGGTGCGCCTGCAGACGCAGTTCATCGAGATCTACCGCGAGATCTGGGAGTCCCTCGGCGAAGAGGTCCGGATCACCCGCGAAAGAGGTGCCGCCCATGTCGCCTGAGGTCCTCAGCACACCGGTCGCCGACACGGCGAAGACCCCCGACCGGGCGCACTCCCGGGCCCGGGCAGCCCGCAGGCGCAAGGCCGTCATCGCCTCCGCGCGCGTGCTGCTGCTGGTGGCCGTGCTCGGCCTGTGGGAGGTGCTCTCCCGGGCGAAGGTCATCGATCCGTTCAACTTCTCGATGCCCTCGCAGATCTGGGACCAGATCTGGACGTGGATCACACACGGCACGGCCCTCGGATCGCTCGGCGAGCAGATCTGGTACACGCTCTACGAGGCGCTGCTCGGCTGGGTGTTCGGCGTCGTGGCCGGTGTGGTCCTCGGTATCGCGCTCGGACGCATCAGGTTCCTCGCCGATGTGCTCGGCCCCTACATCAAGGTGCTCAACTCCATACCGAGGATCGTCCTCGCCCCGATCTTCGTGATCTGGTTCGGGCTCGGACCGGCCTCCAAGGTCGCCTCCGCAGTGGTCCTCGTCTTCTTCCCGGTGTTCTTCAACGCCTTCCAGGGCGCCCGTGAGGTCGACCGCAACCTGGTGGCCAACGCCCGGATCCTGGGCGCGAGCGACCGCAGGGTGACCTTCCAGGTGGTCATTCCGTCCGCGACCTCGTGGATCTTCACCAGCCTCCATGTCAGCTTCGGCTTCGCCCTCATCGGCGCCATCGTCGGCGAGTACATCGGCGCCACCCGGGGCATCGGCCTGCTCGTCGCGCAGTCCCAGGGCACGTTCAACGCCGCCGGTGTGTACGCCGCGATGGTCATCCTCGCCGCGGTCGCGCTCGTCGCCGAGGGGCTGCTCACCTTCGCCGAGCGGCGCATCTTCCGCTGGAAGCCCGCGGACTCCGGGCACTGACCCCGGCCGCCGCGACCACCGCCCCGTCGAAGTCCGTCTTTCGAAGCCTTTTCTCCCGCACCGCCCTCTCACAAGGACGTGAAAACGCCATGCGCAAGTCCGTCAGATTCGCCGCTTCGGCCGCCGCCGGCCTGCTCGCCCTGTCCTCCCTCACCGCCTGTGCCAACGACGCGGCCAGTTCGACCGCCGACAGCGGCAACGGCAGCGGCGGGGGCGGCGGCAAGGGCGAGCACGTCAAGATCATGGTCGGTGGCCTGGACAAGGTCATCTACATGCCCGCGATGCTCACCCAGCGCCTCGGCTACTTCTCCGCGGAGGGCCTCGATGTCGAGCTGCTGAGCGAGCCCGCCGGTGTCCAGGCCGAGACCGCCCTCGTCTCCGGCCAGGTGCAGGGCGCCGTCGGCTTCTACGACCACACCCTCGACCTGCAGGTCAAGGGCAAGAGCGTCGAGTCCGTCGTCCAGTTCTCGCACGCCCCCGGCGAGGTGGAGGTCGTCTCCAGCAAGGCGGCCGGCAAGATCAGTTCACCGAAGGACTTCAAGGGCAAGAAGCTCGGTGTCACCGGCCTCGGCTCCTCGACCGACTTCCTCACGAAGTACCTCGCGGTCAAGAACGGCGTGAATGTCAACGAGTTCTCGCCGGTCGCCGTGGGGGCCGGGCCGACCTTCATCTCCGCCCTCCAGAAGGGCTCGATCGACGCCGGTATGACGACCGACCCGACCGTCGCGACGATCCTGGACAAGAAGGCCGGCAAGATCCTCCTCGACATGCGGACCCCGGAGGGTTCGCAGGCCGCGCTCGGTGGCCCGTACCCGTCGTCAAGCCTGTACATGCAGACCGACTGGGTCAACGGTCACAAGGAGACCGTCCAGAAGCTGGCCAATGCGTTCGTCAAGACGCTCAAGTGGATGTCCACCCACAGCGCCTCCGAGATCGCCGCCAAGATGCCCGCCGACTACTCCCAGGGCAACAAGACGCTGTACGCCGAGGCGATCAAGAGCACCCTGCCGATGTTCACCAAGGACGGCGTCATGCCGGCGAACGGTCCGGAGACCGTCGAGAAGGTCCTCAAGGCGTTCAACCCCAACATCAAGAACGCCAAGGTGGACCTGAGCAAGACATTCACCACCGAGTTCGTCGAGAAGGCCACCGGCTGACATCCGTATGTACGGGGGGACACGGGCTCTTCCCCCGCCCCACGAGCCGTGTCCTCAGACGCGGGTCGCCCACACGTAACGGTGTTCCGGGCGGCCCGCGTCGCCGTACTTCAGGGTCAGCCTGGCCCGTCCCGTGCGCTCCAGGAGCTTCAGATAGCGCTGCGCGGTCTGCCGGCTCAGCCCGGTCCGGTCGGCGATCTCCTGGGCCGAGAGGGGGCCCTCGGCCGCCATCAGCGACCGGCGGACGAGGGCGGCGGTGGTGGGGGAGCACCCCTTGGGCAGTCCGGGATCGGCGGGGGCGGACAGGGCCCCGAAGATCCGGTCCACCTCGGCCTGTTCCGCCTCGCCGCCGCCGTCCAGCGTGCGGCGCAGCCGCGCATACGCCTCCAGCTTGGCCCGCAGTCCCGTGAAGCCGAACGGCTTGACCAGGTACTGCAGCGCGCCGTGCCGCATCGCGGCGTGGACGGTCGCCACGTCCCGGGCCGCCGTCACCATGATCACGTCGGTCTGGTGCCCGCGGCGGCGCATCTCCCGCACGACCGTCAGACCCGTCTCGTCGGGCAGGTGGTGGTCCATGAGCACCAGGTCCATGCGCGGCAGCGTCCCCAGCAGGCGCAGCGCCTCGGCCGCGCTGTGCGCCTCTCCCGCGACGTGGAAGCCCGGCACCTTCTCGACGTAGGCCGCGTTGACCCGCGCCACCCGGGCGTCGTCGTCGACGACCAGCACCTCGATCACCGCGACTCCTCCCCGGCGGTCTCGACGGCCGCGCTGAGGGAGCGGCCCAGGTCCAGGCGCGCCGGGCCCGCCGGGGCCAGGTCTGCGGGTGCCGGGTCCGAAGGCGTCGGGTCCGTGGAGGGCCGGTCTGCTGCGGCGAGGTCCGGCTCGGCCAGCGCCTCGGGCAGCACGACCGTGAACTCCGCGCCGCCGCCGGGTGCCTCACGCACCGCCACATGCCCGCCCTGCCGCTCGGCGAGCCTGCGCACCAGGGAGAGCCCGAGGCCGCGCTTGCCGTGCGCCGGCGGCTGCTTGGTGGACCACCCGTCCGTGAAGATCACGTCCCGCTGGTCGGCCGGGATTCCCGGACCCGTGTCGCGCACCCTGAGCACGGCCGTACGTTCCTCGGCGCGCAGTTCGACCTCCACGCGCGCGTGCGGGGTGGCCGCCACCGCGTCGAGCGCGTTGTCGACCAGGTTGCCGACGACCGTCACCAGGCCCTGGGGATCGATCAGCCGGTCCGGCAGCCGGGTCCGGTCCGAGATCCACAGTGCGACGCCGCGCTCGGCCGCGACGGTCGCCTTGCCGACCAGCAGGGCGGCGATCAGCGGGTCCTGGATCTTCTCTGTGACCTGTTCCGCCGTGGCCCGGTGGTCGCCGACGACCTCCCCGACGTACTCCACCGCGTCGTCGTACATCTCCAGCTCCAGCAGACCCAGCAGGGTGTGCATGCGGTTGGCGTGTTCGTGGTCCTGCGCGCGCAGGGCGTCGATCAGACCGCGGGTGGAGTCCAGTTCCCGGCCCAGCTGCTCCAGCTCGGTGCGGTCGCGCAGCGTGGCGACGGCGCCGCCGTCGTCGGTGGGCATGCGGTTGGCGACCAGGACGCGCTGCCCGCGCACGGTGAGCAGATCGGTGCCCGTGACCCGCCCGGCCAGGACGTCGGTCGTGCGGCCCTCGCCGAGCGCCTCGTCCAGCGACAGGCCGACCGCCTCGTCACCGATGCCGAGCAGGCGCCGGGCCTCGTCGTTGAGCAGCCGGACACGGCCGTCGCGGTCGAGGGCGACGACGCCCTCCCGGATGCCGTGCAGCATCGCCTCGCGCTCGGCGAGCAGGGCCGCGATGTCCGAGAAGGCCAGGTCCCTGGTCTGCCGCTGGACCCTCCGGGAGATCAGCCAGGCGCCCAGCGCGCCGACCGCCAGCGCACCGCCCGCGTATGCCAGCAGCCCCGGTATGGCGTCGATCAGCCTGGCGCGGACGCTGTCGTAGGCGATGCCCACCGACACCGCCCCGATGATGCGGTGGTGGTCGTCGTACAGCGGTACCTTGCCGCGGGCGGAGCGGCCCAGGGTGCCGGTGTCGATCTGCATGACCTCGTGGCCCGCCAGCGCCTGTTGGGGGTCCGTCGAGACATGATCGCCGATCTGCTTCGGATCGGTGTGTGACCAGCGCGTGCCGTGCCTGTCCATCACCACGATGTACTCGGCGTGCGTATGCAGCCGGATCCGCTCCGCCTCCCTCTGCACGGGCCCGCCTACGGTCGGCGCGGTGTTCTGCAGGTCGTGTGCGATCTGACGGTTCTGTGCGGTGGTCTCGGCGATGGCGAGCGCGCGACGCATCGCCTGGTCGTCCAGCTGATGGCTGAGCGGTGCGAGGAACAGCCCGGTGGCCAGGACCGCCACTCCCGCCGCGATCACCAACTGCATCACCAGCACCTGCGAGAACACCCGTCGTGGCAGGCCCAGGCGCAGGCGGCGGGCGGGGGGAGTGGGGCTCATGCCCACGACGGTACGTCGGCGGACGGGCGCTGCCCCAGAGGGGTGTGGCGTGCATCTCGTGCCCGGATCCCTATCCCGGCGCAGCGGGTGTCCGCGGCGGCCCGGCCCCGGGCACCGGGACCCCGCGCGGTCACATGTCCGCTCTCAGCGGGCGGGCGCCGACCGGGCGACCGTCAGTTCGCGCACGGCCGTCACGTCCATGTGAGCCGGCGCGCCCAGTACCGCCGCGCCGCAGCTCTCCGGGCGGGGCGGCACGGCGGCGCCCTGCTCCACGGTCACGTGCCACCGGCGTCCGTCGGTGTGGGCGACGGTCACCTCCCAGCGGGGCGCCGCGCCGTCGGCGTCCAGGTTCTCGGTGCCCACGACGGTCAGCGCGTCCGCCCGGTCCTCTCCGGATGCCGTCCGCACGGCCAGCTCCGCCGCCTGTCCGGGCCGTTCCCAGGCGGTACGGCCCCGGCAGCCCTCCAGGACCACCCGGCCCTCCCGCACGCCGTGCAGGGCGTCCATGACGGTGTGCGCCTCGGTCCTGCCGTAGGCGTATCCGTACGGCAGGACGAGCAGGGTCGGGGAGAAGCGGTGGCCGCCGAGGTGGGTGACCTCCCAGGCCCCCCGCACCCCGGAGGCGGCGAGCGCGGCCGCGAGCGGCCGGCCGAGCAGGGCGCAGCACCGGTCGCGCCTGCCGTTGGTGCAGACGAGGACCAGCGGGTCACCCGAGTGCGGCCGGCCGCCCAGCACCGTGCCGAAGCTGCGGTGATCGCCCCTGCCCAGGGCGGCGAAGTCGAGGCCCAGCAGCAGCTCGGGGTCGACGGTCATGGCGCTGTGCAGCCATACGTTGCCGGGAACCGTGTGGGCGGCGTACACATGCCGCACGGACGGCGTGCGGCAGTCGGCGTGCCGCCCGGGGCGGCGGATGAGCGCGACACGGACGCCGGTGCCCTGCGCCGCCCGCTCAAGCAAGCGTCCGAGGCCCGGGTCGAGATGGCTGGAGGTGAGCGCCTTCGGGCCCCACGGCCCGGGCTGCTCCAGCAGCAGCCACGTCGTCGCCGTGGGCGCGGTGGCGGACAGCGGCTCGTGGAGCTGCCGGGAGACGGTCGCGCACGTACTCACACAGGCGAGCCTAACCTGACTTGGCACACGGGCTGCATCCGGCGCTCGGAATGATCTACTCCGGCAGCGGCCGCGGGGGCGGCGGGCCGACGTACCGGCCGCTCGGGCGCATACGCAACGGGCGCTCCCCGTACTCCTCCAGAGCGTGGGCGATCCAGCCCGCCGTCCTAGCCACGGCGAAGATCGTCTCACTGGCGCTGGAGGGCATGCCGGACGAGGCGGTGAACACGGCGAGGGCCAGGTCGACGTTGGCGTGCAGCGGGGCGTGGCGGGCGGTCGTGGCGACGATGTCGCGGGCGGCGGCGAGCGCCGGCGCGGCCCGCGGGATGTCCTCCAGCAGGCCGAAGAGGGCACGCGCGCGTGGATCCTCGCCGGGGTACAGGCGGTGGCCGAGCCCGGGGATGCGGCGGCCCTCGCGCAGTTCGTCGGCGATGACGGGCCCCGCGGCGCCCCGGTCCAGCACCTCCAGGACGAGCCGGTGGGCCAGTCCGCCTGCCGCGCCGTGCAGCGGGCCTTCGAGCACGCCGAGCCCCGCGGAGACGGCGGCGTAGGCGTGTGCGCGGGCGGATGCCGCCACGCGCACGGCGAGCGTCGAGGCGGCCAGGTCGTGGTCGACGAGCAGGCCCAGCGCGGTGTCCAGGACGCGCAGTGAGGCGTCGTCGGCGGGGCGACCGGTCAGCCTTCCCCACAGCCGGTGCGCGAGCGGGCCCTGGTCGCGGTGTGTGGACCGGACCGGTGGCAGCGCGTCGACGAGGGTCGGGATGAGCACGCGCGCGGTGCCGAGCACGGCGTCCTCCGACAGGTCGAACCGCAGGGGGTCGGCGGCCGCGGCGGCGATCGCGGCGACCCGCAGCCGGTCGGTGGGCCCCGTGTGCTCGGGCAGGGCGTCCACGGCCCGGCGGGCCACGGTGACGGAGGCCTCGGGCGCGGTGAAGGTGACTCCGGGGCGCAGCCGCCCGGTCCAGAGCCACTCGGCGATCTCCTCGTAGGTGTGCCGGGCGGCCAGCTCCGTCGCGTCGACACCGCGGAAGTAGTAGCGGTCCGTGTCGATGAGGGTGATGCGGGTCCGGACGGACAGCTCCCCGCCGAAGTCCGTGCCGCTGCCGCCGTTCCGCCGGTTGCGGCGGGCGAGCGCCTCGACCTCCTTGGCGTCGAAGGAGCTGCCCCGGCCGCTCGGATCGCGACGGCTGCTGAGCTGACCGCGGCTCACGTACGCGTACACGGTCTCGGGCTTCACCCCGAGCAGTTCGGCGGTCTCCTTGGTGCTCAGCCGCCGCTCCGCGGCGCCGACGGCAGGTTCCTGATCGCGCATGGAGCTCACCGTATCCGTCTCAGTCATCAGGTAAAGCATTGATTCAATCAATATTGACAGGGATTGAGTCAAGCATGGACAGTCTGCTCAAGTCCATGGGAGGAAACATGTCCAGCAACAGGGCCGCAGCCACTCTTGTCGACGCACCGCGGGGCCTCGCGGGAGTCGTGGTCACCGACACCCGAATCGGTGACGTCCGCGGGCTCGAGGGCTTCTACCACTACCGCCAGTACTCGGCCGTCGAGCTCGCCCGCACCCGGTGCTTCGAGGACGTCTGGTACCTGCTCACGCACGGGGAACTCCCCGACGCGCGGCAGAGCGAGGCCTTCGCCGCCCGGACCGCCGCGCTGCGCCGGCTGCCCGAGGAGGTCCGCGCGGCACTGCCGGCCGTCGCGGCGGCGAGCACCCGTTCCGGCCCGCTCTCCGGGCTGCGCACGGCGCTGTCCCTGCTCGGGGCGGCACAGGGCTTCCGGCCGGTGTACGACATCGACGCGGACCGCAGGCGCCAGGACACGCTGGTGGCCTGTGCCGCCGTGCCGACGCTGCTCACCGCGCTGTACCGGCTGGGGCAGGGGCTCGAACCCGTGGAGCCGCGAGAGGACCTCTCCTGTGCGGCGAACTACCTCTACATGCTGACCGGTTCGGAACCGGACGCACGGTACGCCCGGGCCATCGAGCAGTACTTGATCTCAACTATTGATCACGGCTTCAATGCGTCAACCTTCACAGCGCGGGTGATCGCGTCGACCGGGGCGGACGTGACGGCCTGCCTGGTGGGCGCCGTGGGGGCCCTGTCGGGGCCGCTGCACGGAGGCGCGCCCAGCAGGGCCCTGGACACCCTGGACGCGATCGGCACCCCGGACCGGATCGACTCCTGGATCCGTGACCGCGTCCTGGCCGGTGAGCGCATCATGGGCTTCGGCCATGCCGTCTACCGCACCGAGGACCCCCGCTCCCGCATGCTGCGCGAGATCGCCCAGGGGTTCGGCGGGCCGCGGGTCGGGTTCGCCGTCGAGGTCGAGCGCCGCGTGGAGGCGATCCTCGCCGAGCTCAAGCCCGGCCGCGAACTCCACACGAACGTCGAGTTCTACGCGGGCGTCGTCATGGAACTCTGCGGCCTGCCCCGCGAGATGTTCACCCCGACCTTCGCGGCGGCCCGAGTGGTGGGCTGGAGCGCGAACATCCTCGAACAGGCGGAGGACTCGAAGATCATCAGGCCGGTGGCGCGCTACGTCGGTCCGGTCCCGCCGGTGGAGGTGCCCGAGGCGGCCTGAAAGACGCGTGCGGCCTGGTGCCGTTCGGGCGCCAGGCCTCATCGGTGGGCGTCGAGCAGGGACGGGGTGCCGGACTGCTCGCCGGAGGGACGGTCCGGCTCGGTGGGCGGTTGCGCGTGCGGCCGGTGCGGGAACGGGACGCCTACAGGGTGGACGCGGTCTCGTGTGACGTTTCAGGCATCGGGAATGTCCGCCTTGGCGCGGATCAGCGTCTCCCGGCTGACGACCACGATGCGTTCGTAGTCCGCGCGGGAGGCGTCGGCGGGCAGCTCACGTTCCAGCGCCTCGGTGGCTTCCGTGCCGATGACGGCGAAGTTCCCGTCGCTCAGTTCGAAGACGTCGGGGCAGTTGGCTCCCGAGGTACTGCCACGGGCGCTCGGAGGCACACCGATGCGGCGCACGATCTTCAAGGGGTACCGGTCCTTAGTTCTGGGCACAGTTGTGGCCAGCACGTTACTGGGGTCGCTGGGGCCCCTGTGACCGGATCGGCCCAAACACCACCCGTGATCCGCCGAAGTCACTCGTGCGGAGTGATCAGAAGGGCGGCGGGGTGCCGATGACCCACCACTCGTCCGTGTCGGCCTCGTCGAGATCCCTGATGAGGCCGTCGACCATCTGTCCGATCCTCGCCTCCTCCGCCGACTGCTTCAGGGTCGCCCGCTGGGCCTTCGACGCCTCCCAGTAGTCCCGCATCAGCGGGTTCTGGAAGATCTCCCGCAGCCGTCCGAACAGCTCCTCCTGGTCCAGCAGGCCCGCTTGATAGAGGAAGTAGAGGTTGACGTACCAGGCGTTGGCGTAGAAGAACTGGCGTCGCTTCTCCGCGGGAATGCTCTGGTCGTAGGTGTCGATCACCGCCGCCAGGGAGGGATCGTCGATCGCCCTGGCGAGCAGGTCCCAGTGCATGCGCTGCTGATGCGCCAGGGCCCGGCGCCTGGAGTCCAGTTCCTCGTGTTCCAGACGCCGTGCCTCCAGTCGCTCCGCCTCCAGGCGCCGCCGGCGCGCGGCAAGCGTCAAGGCGGCGGTGACGAGCAGCAGACCGGCCGCGGCGGAGCTGAACCTCCCCGCGGCATTTTTCTGAGTGACCATGTCAACCCCCGTATCAGGCGGCCGTCCGCCGGTCGTCGGGGCTGGGGCAGGTGACGGGGACCGGCGAGCGGTGGGCGGCGCTTGCCGTCTCCCAGGGTGCCGAGCGGCTCTGGTCGGCAGGGAGGCGGAGAGGAGGCGCACGGAGGGAAGCGAGGGTCGCACGCTCCGGCGCCATGTCCAACGTCTGCCCCGCAAGTGTGGCTAACAATCGTTCACTTCGGCGTGATTCGCGCGGCTCGTATCCTGGGTCGGCATTCAGTTGTCCCAGGTGCACCGCGGCCGTGAGCCGGTGCACGCGTCGGTGTGAGAGAGGTCGCGCGGTGAGCCAGCCGAGCCGGAACCCGGATCCGAACCCGAGTCCGAGCCCGGGCGGGACCGGGGGTCAGATCCCGGTCCTCGTGCTCGCCGGATTCCTCGGTTCCGGGAAGACCACCCTGCTCAACCACCTCCTCCACCACAGCGGCGGCAGCCGTATCGGCGCGATCGTCAACGACTTCGGCGCCATCGAGATCGACACCATGGCGGTCGCGGGCGCGCTCGGCGACTCCACCGTCTCCCTCGGCAACGGGTGCCTGTGCTGCGCCGTCGACGCAGGCGAGCTGGATCTCTACCTCGACCGGCTCACCCGCCCCGGCGTCGGCATCGACGTGATCGTCATCGAGGCCAGCGGGCTCGCCGAACCCCAGGAACTCGTCCGCATGGTGCTGGCCGGCGAGAACCCCAGGGTCGTCTACGGCGGGCTCGTCGAGGTGGTCGACGCCGCCGAGTTCGACGACACGCGCGCGAGGCATCCCGAGATCGACCGGCATCTGGCACTCGCGGATCTCGTCGTCGTCAACAAGGCCGACCGGGCCGACGGCGCGGAGCGGGTGCTCGGGACGGTACGGTCCCTCGTCGACCGGGCGGCCGTCGTGCCGGCGACCTACGGCCGTGTCGACCCCGAGTTCCTCTTCGAGTGCAGGCCGCGCGAGGAGCGCATCGGGCAGCTGTCCTTCGACGACCTGTCGACGGCCGACGAGGACGAACCGCACGGCCGTCACGCCGGGCATCTGCACGCCGGCTACGACAGCCTCTCCTTCGTCTCCGACGTGCCGCTCGACCCCCGCCTGCTGATGCGGTTCCTCGACAGCCGGCCCGACGGCCTCTACCGCATCAAGGGATACGTCGACTTCGGCCCCCACGACCCGCGCCACCGCTACGCCGTGCACGCCGTGGGTCGCTTCCTGCGCTTCTACCCGGAGCCCTGGCCGGCCGGCGAACAGCCCCGCCTCACCCAGTTGGTGCTCATCGGCTCCGGCATCGACGCACCGCTCCTCGGCAAGGAACTCCAGGCGTGCAGGAACGACGCCCCACACGCCGACGAGCACGGCATGTGGGGCGTCCTGCGCTACGTCCGGGAACCCGAGGACGAGCAGGCGAGCGAGGAACCGCCGGTCTAGACCGGTCCGGCCACCGCTGCCACCGTCTTCTTCAGCGACACGCCGGAGCCGTCGCGGCGCGGGTCGATGTCCGGGAGCTCGGCCGGGGTGCCGTTCTTCTGGGCGGCACGGGCCGGGACCGGGCCCGCCCAGGCGAACGACAGGCAGTCCTCGCCCTTCAGGAACCGCTGGCAGCGCACACCGCCGGTGGCCCGGCCCTTGCGCGGGAACTGGTCGAACGGCGTCACCTTCGCCGTCGTCTGCACGGAGTCGTCCAGCGTCCCGCGGGAACCGGCGACCGTGAAGACCACCGCGTCCACGGCCGGGTCGACGGCGGTGAACGAGATGACCTTGGCGCCCTCGGCCAGCTTGATGCCCGCCATGCCGCCGGCCGCGCGGCCCTGCGGCCTGACCTGGCCGGCCTGGTAGCGCAGGAGTTGGGCGTCGTCGGTGATGAAGACCAGGTCCTCGTCACCGGTGCGCAGCTCGGCGGCGCCGACGATCCGGTCGCCCTCCTTGAGGGTGATCACCTCCAACTCCTCCTTGTTGGAGGGGTAGTCGGGCACCACCCGCTTGACGACACCCTGTTCGGTGCCGAGCGCCAGGCCCGGCGAGGACTCGTCGAGTGTGGTCAGGCAGACCACCGTCTCGTCGTCCTCCAGGGAGACGAACTCCGCGAGCGGCGCGCCGCCGGAGAGGTTCGGCGCCGACTCCGTGTCCGGCAGCTGGGGCAGGTCGACCACGTTCAGACGGAGCAGACGGCCGGCCGAGGTCACCACGCCCACCTCGCCGCGGGCGGTGGCAGGGACCGCGGAGACGATCACGTCATGCTTGTGCCGCCTGCCGCCCGCCTCGTGCGGGAACGGCTCACCGCCCGCGGTACGGGCCAGCAGGCCCGTCGAGGACAGCAGCACGCGGCACGGGTCGTCCGCCACCTGCAGCGGCACCGTCGCGGCCGGGACGGCGCCCGCCTCCAGGAGCAGCGTGCGCCGCGGGGTGCCGAACTTCTTGGCGACCGCGGCCAGTTCGGCCGAGACCAGCTTGCGCAGCTCCGCGTCCGACTCCAGGATCCGGGTCAGCTCCTCGATCTCCGCCGTGAGCCTGTCCTTCTCCGCCTCCAGCTCGATGCGGTCGTACTTGGTCAGGCGGCGCAGCGGCGTGTCGAGGATGTACTGGGTCTGCACATCGCTCAGCGAGAAGCGCTCCATCAGGTGCTGCTTGGCCTGCGCGGAGTTCTCGCTGGAGCGGATCAGCCGGATGACCTCGTCGATGTCCACCAGCGCCGTCAGCAGGCCCTCGACCAGGTGCAGCCGGTCGCGCTTCTTGCCGCGCCGGTACTCGCTGCGGCGCCGTACGACGTCGAAACGGTGGTCGAGGTAGACCTCCAGGAGCTCCTTCAGGCCCAGCGTGAGGGGCTGGCCGTCGACCAGCGCGACGTTGTTGATGCCGAAGGACTCCTCCATCGGCGTCAGCTTGTACAGCTGCTCCAGGACCGCCTCCGGCACGAAGCCGTTCTTGATCTCGATGACCAGGCGCAGTCCGTGCTCGCGGTCGGTGAGGTCCTTGACGTCGGCGATCCCCTGGATCTTCTTGGAGCCGACCAGGTCCTTGATCTTGGCGATCACCTTCTCCGGGCCGACCGTGAACGGCAGCTCGGTGACGACCAGGCCCTTGCGGCGGGCCGTGACGGTCTCCACCGAGACCGTGGCACGGATCCTGAACGTGCCGCGCCCGGTCTCGTAGGCGTCACGGATCCCGGACAGGCCGACGATCCGGCCGCCGGTGGGCAGGTCGGGGCCCGGGACGTGCTTCATCAGGGCGTCCAGGTCCGCGTTCGGATGCCGGATCAGGTGACGGGCGGCCGCGATCACCTCGCCGAGGTTGTGCGGCGGCATGTTCGTGGCCATGCCGACGGCGATGCCCGAGGAGCCGTTCACCAGAAGGTTCGGGAACGCGGCGGGCAGGGCCACCGGCTCCTGCTCCTGGCCGTCGTAGTTGGGGGCGAAGTCGACCGTGTCCTCGTCGATCGACTCGGTCATCAGGCTCGTCGCCTCGGCCATACGGCACTCGGTGTACCGCATGGCGGCGGGCGGGTCGTCGTTGCCCAGCGAGCCGAAGTTCCCGTGCCCGTCGACGAGCGGGACACGCATCGAGAAGGGCTGGGCCAGGCGCACCAGGGCGTCGTAGATCGACGCGTCGCCGTGCGGGTGGAGCTTGCCCATGACCTCGCCGACGACGCGGGCGCACTTCACGTACGCACGGTCGGGACGCACGCCCATCTCGTTCATCTGGTAGACGATGCGCCGGTGCACCGGCTTCAGGCCGTCCCGGGCGTCCGGCAGGGCGCGGGAGTAGATGACCGAGTACGCGTACTCGAGGAAGGAGCCCTGCATCTCGTCGACGACGTCGATGTCGAGGATCTTCTCCTCGTACGGTTCGTCGGGCGGCGGGGTCTTCGTGCTGCGGCGGGCCATCGCTGCCGGCTCCTCCTGAATCCTGATCGCTCGCCTACGGGGCGCTCATGCCGGTCTCGGCGGGGCGGCCGCGCTCGGCCCTCTCGGGCTCGTGAGCGCCCGCCCCGTCGACACCGACGCGCCACTTCGGCTCACTCTTGCTGAAGCGTGTGACGGGATCTGACGCCGACCATTGTGGCCCGCCGCACTGACAACCCGGACAAGACCCCGCCCCACCCCACCGACCGGCCCCGCGGCCGCCCGCCCGCCACGGCCGACGCAAGGGGCCTGTGACGATCGAGACGGGGACGCCGCGCAGACCACGGGCGGGTTCCCCATCACCCGCTTCGACCCGCGCCGAGCCGACCGCCCGGGCACACCATACGACCGCTCCGGCCCGGGCCGCGCCGACCAGGGCCCCCTGCCGATCGGCCTCCCACCTGCGGCGGGTGCCCGCCCCGGTCCGAGCCTCGTCGAGGGCATGTGCGGCCCTGCGGTCCGTCTCGGCCCTGCGGTCCGTCTCGG
>NZ_JAVACL010000026.1:0-119357 GCF_032658145.1 Streptomyces sp. MK7 | reverse complement strand
CTCGGGATCGTACGTCGTTCGGGCGACTTGGGGAGGTAGCGGGATGACGGAGGTACGGTCGGGTGCGGCCGCCTCGGCTTCCCTGTGGGAGCGCGACGAGGAAGTCACCGCCGTCCGGCGCGCGGTGGACACACTGTGCTCCGACCGCTCGTCCACCGGAGGCCTGCTGGTCTTCCAGGGCGATGCCGGACTCGGCAAGACCGCCCTGCTGGCCGAGACCCGGCGGATCGCCGAGGAGCGCGGCTGCACCGTGTGGTCCGCGCGCGGCGGCGAGATCCTCCGCTCCGTCCCGTTCAACGTGGTACGCCAGTTGCTGCAGCCCGCCCTGATAACGCTGATGCCGGAGGAGGCCCGCGAGTACCTCGGCGACTGGTACGGCATCGCCGGGCCCGCCCTCGGCATAACGGAACCCGGCGACCGGCAGGCGGACCCGCAGGGCGTGTGCGACGGCCTGGTCGCCGCGGTGCGCCGGCTGGCCAAGCGCGACTGGCCCCTGGTGCTGATGATCGACGACGCCCACTGGGCCGACGAGGAGACCCTGCGCTGGCTCGCCGCGTTCGCCGAACGCCTCGACGACCTGTCCGTCCTGGTCGTGGTGACCCGTAGGTCCGGCGAGGTGAGCGGGCAGAGCGCCCAGCGGCTGGACGCGGTCGCCGCCGCCGCGGGCGTGAGCACCCTGAGCGCCCTGACCCCCGAGGCCACCGCCGGACTCACCCGCACCGCCCTCGGCCCGCACGCGGACGCCCCGTTCTGCCGCGAGGTGTGGGCCGTCACCGGCGGCAACCCCTACGAGACCGTCGAACTCCTCGCCAAGGTGCGCGACAGCGAACTCGAGCCGGTCGAGGCCCGGGCCGGAGAACTGCGCGACCTGAACCGCGCGGCCCGCGGCGGCGGACTCGTCGCGCGCCTGGAGGAACTCGGCATCGACGCCACCCGGTTCGCCTGGGCCGCCGCCATCCTGGGCACCGGCATCTCCGTGGACCTCGTCGCCCGGCTCGCCACCATGAGCCGCGACGACGCGCTGCGCTGCGCCGACCTGCTGCGCGGCGCCCGCATCCTCACCGAACCCGACCCGGCGACCGCCCGCGGCGGCGAGGCGGAGCTGGAGTTCGTGCACCCGCTCATCGCCACCGCCGTCTACGACTCCATCCCGGACGCCCTGCGCACCGCCATGCACGGCATCGCCGCCCAGGTCGTCGCCGACTCCGGGTACGGCGCCGCCGCGGCCTCCCGGCACCTGCTCCAGGTCCACCCGGACGACGACGAGGAACTCGTCGAACAGCTGCGCAAGGCCGCCCGCGAACACCTCGCCGTCGGCGCTCCGGACGCGGCCCGCCGCTGCCTGGAGCGCGCCCTGCTGGAACCGCCCACCCCCGACGTCCACGCCCGCGTGCTCTACGAACTGGGCTGCGCCACCCTCCTGACCGCCCCCGCCACCACCATCGAGCACCTTCAACTGGCCCTGGGCATGTCCGGCCTGGACGGCGAGACCCGGGTCGACGCAGTCTGGCGGCTCTCCCAGGCCCTGCTCCACAACAACCAGCTGGAGGAGGCCGTCCGCACGGTCGAGGCCGAGGCCGCCCGCCACACACCCGGACCCACCCGGCTGCGCCTGCACGCCGTGCAGTACATGTGGGAGGGCCTGCACGCCGGCGAGACGATCTCATCGGGCCGCTCCGAGCACCTCGCCGAACTCGCCGCCGGCTGCACCGGACGCGACAACTCCGAGCGGGCCCTGCTGATCCTGCGCGGCTTCGACGCCATGACCCGCGGCGAGAACGCCGAGGAGGTCGTCGAACTGTGCGACCGCGCCCTCGTCAACGGCCGCCTCGCTCCGGGACTCGGCTGGACCGACACCGAGTGGGGCATCGAACTGCTGCTGATGCTCGCCAGCGCCTACGCCTACAGCGACCGCCTCGACCGGGCCGAGACCCTCTACAACGAGGCACTGCGCGCCTACGAGACCGCCGGCTGGAGCGGCGGCCACCTCGCCCTCGCACACGCCTACGTCGGCCTCGGCCACCGCAGGCGCGGCCGGCTGAGGGAGGCGGAGGCGGCGCTGCGCGAGTCACTGCGGCTCGCCGAGCGGGTCGGCCGCGGGCTTCCCCTGTACTGGACCGCCACCTGCAACCTCGTCGACACGCTGCTCGCCCGCGGTTATGCAGAGGAGGCCTGGGAGGTCGCCGAGCGGTACGGGTTCGACCCGCCCTACCCGTCCACCATCGTGATCCCCGACCCGCGCAGCGTCCGCGGCAGACTCCTGCTCGCCGCGGGCCACACCAAGGACGGCGTCAACGAACTGGAGGCCGCCGAGAAGGCGGCGGCCCTGCGCGGCCACCACAACCCGGTCATGGTGCCCTGGGCGGGAGACCTCGCCCGCGCTCTCGCCGCCGAGGACCCGGCCCGGGCCGCCCGGCTCGCCGCCGACGTGCGCCGCCAGGCCGAGCGGTTCGGCACCGACACCGCGATAGGAGAGGCGCTGCGCTGCGCCGCCGCCCTGGAGACCGGCCAGCGCGCGGTCCGCCTGGCCGCCCAGGCCGTCACCTACCTCGAAGCCTCCCCGTGCCAGTACGAACACGCCGCCGCCCGCGTCGAGTACGGCATCGCCTCCCGCTCGGTCGCCGAACTCGAACGCGGACTGGCGCTGGCGCGCTCCTGCGGCGCGGACGGACTGGTCGCCCAGGCCCGCGAGGTGCTGGAGTCGGGGCGGGGGCTGCGGTAGGCGTGCACCGCCGGGGAGCCCCCCGGGCTGTCGACCGGGCCCCGGCTCACAGGCCGAGCAGCTGCTCGGTCACTGCCGCCAGGCGCGCCCGTACCTCCGGGTCGTAGGCCCCCTGGTGCGCCCGCGCCGGACGCGTGCCGTCGAAGTAGCGGCCGGAGCCCAGGTCGCGGGTGGCCAGGGCGAGAACGCCGGGCGCGCCGTCGGCGACCGTGTTCCAGGGCTCGATGCCGGCCGCCCGCACCATGGACGTGTCCATATAGGTCGCCGGATGCAGCACGTTCACCGCGACACCGGTGCCCGCCAGCTCCTCGGCGAGGGAGAAGGTGTGGGCGGCGAGCGCGAACTTGCTGCGGCAGTACGCGGCCACACCGGTGTAGCCGCGGGTCAGCTCGGGATCGGCGAAGTCGAGCGGCTCCTGGCCGGCCGAGCCGACGTTCACGATCCGGGCCGGTGCGTTCCTCCGCAGCACCGGCAGCAGCGACCGGGTCAGCACGACCGGCGCGAGGTAGTTCACCGCCAGCCGCAGCTCGTGCCCGTCTCCGCTGACCTCGCGCGCGGAGTCCGGCCCGCCGCTGCCCACGCCCGCGTTGTTGACCAGCACGTCCAGCCCGGGGTACGCCTGTGCGACCTCGGCCCCCAGCTCGCGCACCTGCGCCAGAGAGGCGAGGTCGGCGACGAACCCCGCCGCCTCGCCCTCGGCGCGCAGCTCCTCGACCAGCCGCTCGGTGCGGCCCGGGTCCCGGCCGTGGGCGAGAACGACGTGCCCGGAGCGGACCAGCTCGAAGGCGACATACCGGCCGAGACCGGAGGTGGCACCGGTGATCAGAACAGTGGACATGCCCCCACCGTAGGCACACCGGCCGCCCGCCCGGGTGCTGCCGTCGAGGGTATGACCGGCAGGGTCACCCTTCGCCGGACTCCTCGGCCAGCACCCGCTGGGCCACCGCGAACGCCGAGTTCGCCGCCGGGACCCCGCAGTACACGGCGCTCTGCAGCAGCACCGCGCCGATCTCCTCCGGCGTGAGCCCGTTGCGGCGCGCCGCCCGCACATGTAGCGCCAGCTCGTCGTAGTGGCCGTGCGCGACCAGCGCCGTCATGGTGATCATGCTGCGCTCGCGGCGGGTCAGCGTCGGATCGGTCCAGATCTCGCCCCACGCGTAGCGGGAGATGAAGTCCTGGAAGCGGGCCGTGAACGGGGTCTGCCGGCTCTGCGCCCGGTCCACGTGCGCGTCGCCGAGCACCTCACGCCGCACCTCCGTGCCCCGCCGGGGCACACCGTCCAGGTGG
Source organism: Streptomyces sp. MK7 (assembly GCF_032658145.1). Lineage (NCBI taxonomy): Bacteria > Bacillati > Actinomycetota > Actinomycetes > Kitasatosporales > Streptomycetaceae > Streptomyces > Streptomyces sp. MK7. Next base: position 115,348 of record NZ_JAVACL010000026.1, on the reverse strand, counting down.
GTGCGCAGCGCGGCCAGGACGGCCTCCGGGCACTGGGCGGGCGCCAGGTGGGACGCCCCCGGGATCTCCGTCAGCGCCGCACCCGGCACCGCGTCCGCGATCTGCCGCAGATGCGCGGGAGGCGTGGCCGGATCCTCGCGGCCGGCGATCAGCAGCGTGGGCGCGCCGATCCGGCCCAGCCGGTCGGTCAGGTCGAAGTCGGCCAGCGCGTCGCAGCAGGCGGCGTACGCCTCCGGGTCGGCCTCCCGGTGGTCCCGGACCAGCTCCGGCACGGTGAAGTCGCCCGCGAACCACCGGGCGTCCGCCCCGGCGACCAACCAGTCCAGGCCCTCGCGCCGGACCCGCTCGGCCCGCTCCCGCCACGCCTTCTCGCCACCGAAGTGCGCGGAGGAGCAGATCACCGCCAGGGACGCCACCCGCTCGGGGTGGTGCACGGCCAGATGCAACCCCACCGCGCCGCCCAGCGAGACGCCCGCGTAGGCGAACCGCTCGATGCCGAGCACGTCCGCGAGTCCAAGCACCAGTTCGGCGAGGTCCGCGACGGTCGCGCCCGCACCGACGAGGTCCGCCGCCGAACCGCCGTGCCCGGGCAGGTCCCAGCGGACCACCCGGTGGGAGACCGCCAGCTCCGGGGCGACCTTGTCCCACAGCCTGTACGACGTGCCGAGCGACGGTCCGAGCAGCAGCGGGGGAGCACTGGTGGGGCCTTCGGCCAGGTGGTGCAGAGTCAATGTCGCTCCAGGGCGCGGTCGGTGAGGGCTCCTGCGGAGCCGGTGTAGCGGGTGGGGTCGGTGGTCCGGCCGGGGTCGATGTCCTTCAACTCCGGCTGTTCGGCGAAGAGTTCATTGAGGTGGCGGCCTTCCGTGTAGGTGCGGCGCGCGAGTTCGGTGAGCAGCTCCTTGGCGCGGGCGCGGCCGAGCAGCGGGGCCAGCTCGGCCGACAGCCGCTCGGAGACGATCAGCCCGTGGGTGAGACCGAGATGGGCGCGCATGGCATCGGAGTCCACCCGCAGCCCCTCCGTCAGCTCCGCCGCGTCGCGGGCCGCGCCGCCGACCAGCCGCAGCAGGTCGCGCAGCGGCTCCCACTCGGCGTGCCAGGCGCCCGCCGGGCGCTCGTCCTCCGCCGCGAGCGAGCCGTACAGCGTGGCCGCGAGCTGCGGGGCGCGCCGGGCGGCCGCCGCGATCAGGGTGGCGCGCACCGGGTTCGCCTTGTGCGGCATGGCCGAGGAGCCGCCGCCGCTGCCCTCCGCCAGCTCCGCGATCTCCGTACGGGAGAGCACCAGCACGTCCGCCGCCGCCTTCCCCAGCGCCCCGGCCGTGAAGGCGAGGCATCCGGCGAGGTCGGCGACGGGGGTGCGCAGCGTGTGCCAGGGCAGCAGCGGTGCGCACAGGCCGAGTTCCCGGGCGTAGGCCGCCGTCAGCGCCGTCGTGTCGTCGGCGCCGTACGCGGCGAAGGCCGCCAGCGTCCCGGCCGCGCCGCCGAGTTGGGCGGGCAGCGTGTCCCGTACCCGGGTGATCCGGTCCCGGGCGTCCAGCACCAGCGACCGCCAGCCGGCCGCCTTCAGGCCGAACGTGGTCGGCACGGCGTGCTGGGTCAGCGTCCGGCCGGGCATCACCGTGCCGCGGTGCTCGCGGGCCAGCCGGGCCAGCGCCGCCTCGGTGCGGGCCAGGTCGGCGAGGACCGGGTCCAGGGTGCGTACGGCCACCAGCATCGTCGCCGTGTCCATGATGTCCTGGCTGGTCGCGCCCCGGTGGACATGGGGGCCGTACTCCTCGCCCACGGCCCGGGTCAGGTCCGCGACCAGCGGGATCACCGGGTTGCCGCCCGCGCGGGCGCGCTCGGCGAGCGCGCGCACGTCGAAGCGGGCCGGGTCGGCCGCCCGGGTCACCGCGTCCGCCGCCTCGGCCGGGGCCAGACCGAGCGCGGCCTGCGCCCGGGTGAGGGCGGCCTCCGCGTCGAGCAGCGCCCGCAGGAAGGCGGTGTCGCTCGTCGCGGACGCGGCGGGGGAGCCGGCCCAGCCGGGCCCGAGCAGTCCCGCATCGGCCTCGGCGGACGATGCCGGTGATGCCGGTGATGTCACTGGAACTCCAGGAAGACCGTCTCGCCCTCGCCCTGAAGGCGGATGTCGAAACGGTAGGTCCCGTTGCCCTCGTCCCCGGCGATCAGCGTGCCGCGTCGCCGCTCGTCCAGCCGGGAGAGCAGCGGGTCGGCCGCCGCCGTCGCGTCGCCCGGCAGATAGATCCGGGTGAACAGGTGCACGAGCAGGCCGCGCGCGAACACGCACACGCTGAGGTAGGGCGCGTTCTGCCCGCGCGCGCCGGGCCGCAGCGTCCGTACGTACCAGTGGCCGTCGGCGTCGGTCTGGATCCGCCCGAACCCGGTGAACTCCACGCCGTTGCGGCCGAGGAAGCCACCGGACGCCGGGTCGCGCCGCATCGAGCCGTCGACGGCCGGCAGCCTGCCGTCCGGGCCGGGGCCCCACACCTCCAGCAGCGCGTCGGGCAGGGGGCGCCCCTCACCGTCGTACACGTACCCGTGCACGGTGATCGTGTCCGGATGGCCCAGGGGCGCGATCTCCTCGCCGCCGCGGAACGGGAGCGCGTAGCCGTAGAAGGGGCCCACCGTGTGCGACGGAGTGGGCAGCACGTCCTCCGGGCCGCTGGTGTCGATCTTCGTCATGGCAGTCAGCGTCCTTCTTCGATCCAGGTGGCGTGCGGGCCGTCCAGCACGATGTCCCAGTGGTAGCCGAGCGAGAACTCCGGCACCGACAGGCTGTGGTCGTAGGTGGCGACCAGCCGCTGCCGGGCGGCGTCGTCCGTGACGGACTGCAGGATCGGGTCGTAGGGGAAGAGCGGGTCGTTCGGGAAGTACATCTGCGTCACCAGCCGCTGGGTGAACGCCGAGCCGAAGACCGAGAAGTGGATGTGCGCCGGACGCCAGGCGTTGACGTGGTTGCGCCACGGGTACGGGCCCGGCTGGACGGTGGTGAAGCGGTAGCAGCCGTCCGCGTCGGTCAGGGTGCGGCCCACGCCGCTGAAGTTGGGGTCGAGCGGGGCGTCGTGCTGCTCGCGCTGGTGGGCGTAGCGGCCGGCGGAGTTGGCCTGCCAGATCTCGACGAGCTGGCCGCGCACCGGGCGCCCGGCGCGGTCCAGCAGCCGCCCGGAGACGGTGATCCGCTCGCCGACCGGCTCCCCGGTGTGCTGCCGGGTGAGGTCGTTGTCGATCCCGGTGATGTCCCGCTCGCCGAAGGCGGGCGAGGACAGCTCGACCAGCTCGGGGTCCTTGCTGACGTCGATGGCGACCGGCGGCTGCTCGGGGTGGCGGAGCACGGAGGAGCGGTAGGGCGCGTAGTCGCGGCGCGGGTGGTGCTCGACCGGCGCGCCTTCGGCGAGGCGCTTGTCGTACGCGGCGTGCTCGGCCGCGATCTCCTGGTCGATGTCGTGCTGCGTGAGAGCCATGGGGGTACCTGACGCTTCCTTAGCGTTCGAGGACGAGGGCCAGGCCCTGGCCGACGCCGATGCGGAGGGTGGCGACGCCGGTTCCGGAGCCCTTGCGGGCGATCTGGTGGCGACGGTGCCGGCGAGCCGGGCGCCGGAGGCGCCGAGGGGGTGGCCGAGGGCGATCGCGCCGCCCCGCGGGTTGAGGATCGCCGGGTCGAAGATCCGCGCCGGGTCCAGCCGTGGGCTGCCGGCGAGGAGTTCGCGGACGGCGTGGGCGGCCAGGCCGTCCGGGCGCACACTCGCCAGGCCGCCGTTGTAGCGGCCGATCGGGGTGCGGACCGCGTCGACGAGACAGACGTCCTTCATCGCTGGAGCTCCTGCGGGACACGGACCTTGGCGTGGGTCCTGGCGGTGATCTCCTCGACGGAGACGCCCGGCGCGGTCTCGACGAGGACGAGTCCGTCGGCGGTGACGTCCAGGACGCCGAGGTCGGTGATGATCCGGTCGACGCAGGCCTTGCCGGTCAGGGGCAGGAGGCATCGCTCGAGAATCTTCGGTGAGCCGTCCTTCGCGGTGTGCGTCATGACGACGATGACGGTACGGGCGCCGTGGACCAGGTCCATCGCACCGCCGATCCCGGTGATCATCTTGCCGGGGACGGCCCAGTTCGCCAGGTCGCCGGTGGCGGAGACCTGCATGGCGCCCAGCACGGCGACGTCGATGTGCCCGCCCCGGATCATCGCGAAGGACAGCGCGGAGTCGAAGAACGAGGCCCCCGGCAGGACCGTGACGGTCTCCTTGCCCGCGTTGATCAGATCGGGGTCGACTTGCTCCTCGGTGGGGTACGGGCCGGTGCCCAGGATGCCGTTCTCCGACTCCAGGATCACCTCGACGCCCTCGGGCAGGTGGTTGGGGATCAGGGTGGGCAGTCCGATGCCCAGGTTGACGTACTGGCCGTCGCGCAGCTCGCGCGCCGCACGGGCGGCCATCTCCTCACGCGTCCAGGCCATCACGCACTCACCGTCCCTCGCGCCTCGGGCGCGGAAACCGTCCGCTTCTCGATCTGCTTCTCCGCCGCCTGCTCCGGGGTCAGCGCGACCACGCGCTGCACGAAGACGCCCGGCAGATGCACCGCGTCCGGGTCCAGCTCGCCGGGTTCGACCAGTTCCTCCACCTCGGCGATCGTGACCTTGCCGGCCATCGCGGCCAGCGGGTTGAAGTTGCGGGAGGACTTGTTGAAGACCAGGTTGCCGTGACGGTCGCCCCTCGCCGCCCGGACCAGGGCGAAGTCGGTGCGGATGCCGCGCTCCAGCACGTACTGGACGCCGTCGAACTCGCGCACCTCCTTGGGCGGCGAGGCGAGCGCCACCCCGCCCTGTCCGTCGTAGCGCCAGGGCAGTCCGCCGTCGGCGACCTGGGTGCCGACGCCGGCCGGGGTGAAGAAGGCGGGGATGCCCGCGCCGCCGGCCCGCAGCCGCTCGGCCAGCGTGCCCTGCGGGATCATCTCCACCTCCAGTTCACCGGCCAGGTACTGGCGGGCGAACTCCTTGTTCGCGCCGATGTAGGAGCCGGTCACCCGGGCGATCCGCCCGGCCGCGAGCAGCACCGCGAGACCGGAGTCCAGGGCACCGCAGTTGTTGGAGACGACCGACAGGCCGCCGATCCCGCGCTCGTACAGCGCCTGGATCAGCACGTTCGGCACGCCGCTCAGCCCGAATCCGCCCACCGCCAGCGACGCGCCGTCCGGCACGTCGGCCACCGCCTCCACGGCCGTGGCGACCACCTTGTCCATCCGTGAAGCCCATCTCTCCGCGATTAATCAGGGCACTGAGTAATTCAGCGATATGGCCTCACGTTGCCACCGGAGGTCAGCACCGTCAAGACGTTGAAGAATCTCTGATCCAGGTGCACGACAGGAGGGGGATCGCCGAGTATTGTTCAGTGCACCGATGAATCGATCAGGGAGTGCATATGGCCGCGGTGGACCTGACCACCCACCCCGGGCACCTGGCCCGGCGGCTCCAGCAGGCCCACTACCTGCTGTGGAACACGATGGTCTCCGAGGAGATCACCTCGCCGCAGTTCGCGGTCCTGAACGCGCTCGTCGCCGAGCCCGGGCTCGACCAGCGCACGGTGGGGGAGCGGGTGGGCCTCGACCGGTCCACCATCGCCGAGCTCATCAGCAGGCTCTGCCGCCGGGGACTGCTCGACAAGGTCCGCGACCCGCAGGACGGCCGCCGCTTCCTGCTGCGGTTGACCGAGGAGGGCGAGCGGACCCACCGCAAGCTCACCGTCCGCACGGCCCGGATGAACCAGGTCTTCCTGGCCCCGCTCAGCGCCGAGGAGCAGACCCGGTTCTTCGACCTCATCCGCAGGGTCGCGGACGCGGCCGAGGAACTGCGCAACCCGGGGGAACGCACGGCCGCGCCGTTCTGACTCCGTCGCCGCCCGTCCCGGACTCCTCCCCACCCCTCTCGCCGGTTCGCCCGTCTCCGCCCGGGTACCCGGGCGTGCGCGAAGGCGACGGACCACGGCGGAAAGGGGCGCCACACATGAAGGCAGTGACCTGGCAGGGCAAGCGCGACGTCCGGGTGGACGACGTTCCCGATCCGAAGATCCAGGAGCCGACGGACGCCGTCATCCGGATCACCTCGACCGGCCTGTGCGGCTCGGACCTGCACCTGTACGAGGTGCTCACCCCGTTCATGACACCGGGCGACGTCCTCGGCCACGAGCCGATGGGCATCGTCGAGGAGGTGGGGCCGGAGGTTCCGAATCTGAAACCCGGCGACCGGGTCGTCGTGCCGTTCCAGATCTCCTGCGGCCACTGCTTCATGTGCTCCGCCGGCCTGCAGACCCAGTGCGAGACCACCCAGGTCACCAGCGAGGGCATGGGCGCCGCATTGTTCGGCTATACCCGTCTGTACGGCGCCGTACCGGGCGCCCAGGCCGAGTATCTGCGTGTCCCGCAGGCGCACTACGGCCCGATCAAGGTTCCCCAGGGGCCGGCCGACGACCGTTTCGTCTACCTCTCCGACGTCCTGCCCACCGCCTGGCAGGCCGTCGCCTACGCCGACGTCCCCAGGGGCGGCACCGTCGCCGTACTGGGCCTCGGCCCGATCGGGGACATGGCCTGCCGGATCGCCAAGGCGCGCGGCGCCGAGCGGGTGTTCGGCGTGGACCTGGTCCCGGAGCGGCTGGCACGGGCGCGCCGGCGCGGAGTGGAGACGTACGACCTGCGCGACTTCGATCACGAGAAGGAACTCGTGGCCGCGATCCACGACGAGACCGGCGGGCGCGGCCCCGACGCCGTGATCGACGCCGTCGGCACCGAGGCGCACGGCAGTCATGTCGCCCGGCTCGTCCAGCAGACGGCGTCCGCCATGCCGCGGGTTCTGAGCGGCCCGCTCTCCGAACGCTTCAGCGTGGACCGGCTCTCCGCCCTCCACATGGCCATCGACCTGGTGCGCCGCGGCGGCACCCTCTCGCTCACCGGTGTCTACGGCGGCTCGGCCGACCCGATGCCGATGCTCACCCTCTTCGACAAGCAGCTCCAGATCCGGATGGGCCAGGCCAACGTACGCCGCTGGATCGACGACATCCTGCCCTACCTCACCGACGAGGACCCGCTCGGTGTCGACGACTTCGCCACGCACCGGCTGCCGCTCGCGGACGCGCCGCACGCGTACGAGATGTTCCAGCGCAAGCAGGACGGCGCGATCAAGGTGCTGATGACACCCTGACGACGACGCCCCGGCTCAGCGGGGCCGGGAGCCGAGGATCTCCGCGAGGTCGTAGCGGACCGGCTCCTCCAGCTGGGCGTAGGTGCAGCTTTCCGGGGTGCGGTCCGGGCGCCAGCGGCGGAAGCGCGCCGTGTGCCGGAACCGCGCCCCGTTCTCCATGTGGTCGTACGCCACCTCCGCCACCCGCTCCGGCCTGAGCGGCACCCAGGACAGGTCCTTCCTGCCCGACCAGCGGCTCGGCGCGCCCGGCAGCCGGGCCGACTCGTGGGCCGCCTCGTCGGACCAGGCCGCCCACGGGTGCCCCGCCACATCGTCCATCCGCAGCGGCGCCAGCTCCTCGATCAGCTCGGCGCGGCGCTTCATCGGGAACGCGGCCGACACGCCCACATGCTGGAGCCTGCCGTGGTCGTCGTACAGGCCGAGCAGCAGCGAACCGACCACGGGACCGCTCTTGTGGAGCCGGTATCCGGCGACCACCACATCCGCCGTGCGCTCGTGCTTGACCTTGAACATGGCCCGCTCGTCCTGGAGGTAGCGCACCTCCGGCGGCTTGGCGATCACCCCGTCCAGACCCGCCCCCTCGTACTCCTCGAACCACCGCCGCGCTACCTCGACGTCGGTCGTCGCGGGTGCCACGTGCACCGGGGCGGTCGCCTCCGCCAGCGCCCTGACCAGCAGCGCCCGCCGGTCCGACAGCGGCACGTCGAGCAGCGACTCGTCGTCCAGCGCGAGCAGGTCGAACGCCACGAAGGACGCGGGGGTCCGCTCGGCCAGCATGCGCACCCGCGAGTCGGCCGGGTGGATGCGCTCGGTCAGCGCGTCGAAGTCCAGATGGCCCTCCCGGGCGATCACGATCTCCCCGTCCAGCACGCAGCGCTCGGGCACACGCTCCTTCAGGGCCTTCACCAGCTCCGGGAAGTACCTGGTCAGCGGCTTTCCGGTGCGGCTGCCCAGCTCGACCTCGGCGCCGTCGCGGAACACGATCGCCCGGAACCCGTCCCACTTAGCCTCGTACTGCATGCCCGCCGGGATCTTCGCCACCGACTTGGCGAGCATCGGCTTCACAGGGGGCATCACGGGCAGATCCATGCTGAGATTGTGCGCGATTGCGATGCCGTTCGCCCGGTGTGCGAGGTGTGCGGCGTACGCCTACCGTGGCTCGCATGGGTGATGCGGTGGAACTTGACGTGGCCGGCCGGACGGTACGGCTGTCCAGCCCGGACAAGGTCTTCTTCCCGGAGCGCGGCTACACCAAGCTGGACGTCGCCCGCTACTACCAGGCGGTCGCCCCCGGCATCCTGCGCGCCCTGCGCGACCGCCCCACCACCCTGGAGCGCTACCCCGACGGCATCACCGGGGAGTGGTTCTTCCAGAAGCGGGCGCCCAAGGGCATGCCCGACTGGATCCCGACCGCCCACATCACCTTCCCCAGCGGCCGCAGCGCCGACGAGATGTGCCCCACCGAGGAGGCCGCCGTGGTGTGGGCCGCCCAGTACGGCACCCTCACCTTCCACCCCTGGCCGGTACGGCGCGACGACGTCGACCACCCCGACGAACTGCGCATCGACCTCGACCCGCAGCCCGGCACCGACTACGACGACGCCGTCCGCGCCGCCCACGAACTGCGCGGAGTGCTGGAGGAGTTCGGCGGCCTGCGCGGCTGGCCCAAGACCTCCGGCGGCCGCGGCCTGCATGTGTTCGTGCCCATCGAACCCCGCTGGACCTTCACCCAGGTGCGGCGGGCCGCCATCGCCCTCGGCCGGGAGATGGAGCGGCGGATGCCGGAGCAGGTGACGATCAAGTGGTGGAAGGAGGAACGCGGGGCCCGCATCTTCGTCGACTACAACCAGACCGCCCGCGACCGCACCATCGCCTCCGCCTACTCCGTACGCCCCCGCCCCGACGCCCCCGTCTCGGCCCCCCTGCGCTGGGACGAGGTGGGCGCCGCCCGCCCCCAGGACTTCGACATCGCGACCATGCCCGCCCGGTACGCCGAACTGGGCGACGTGCACGCCGACATGGACGACCACGCCTTCTCCCTGGAGGCGCTGCTGGAACTGGCCGCGCAGGACGAGCGCGACCACGGCCTCGGCGACCTGCCCTATCCGCCGGAGTACCCGAAGATGCCGGGCGAGCCCAAGCGGGTGCAGCCGAGCCGGGCCCGGCGCGCGAAGGCCTCCCCGGAGCCGTAGGGCCCCTGCCGGTCGCCTGGTGCGAGAGCGCTCTCAGGATCGCCGCGGGCCGGGGCTATCCTGATCCGCAACCGCCGGTGAGGAGAGCCCGAAGTGACCGAGACAGCGTCGCGTCCCACGCTGGAGGCCGTGGCCGCGCGGGCGGGGGTGTCGCGGGCCACCGTCTCCCGGGTGGTGAACGGGTCGGACGGAGTCAGGCAGCCGCTGGCCGAGCGGGTCCGGCGGGCCGTGGAGGAACTGGGATACGTGCCGAACCAGGCGGCCCGCAGCCTGGTGACCAAGCGCCACGACGCCGTCGCCGTCGTCATCGCCGAACCGGAGACCCGCGTCTTCGCCGACCCGTTCTTCGCGCTCCAGCTGCGCGGGATCAGCAAGGAACTGACGGCGCACGACTCCCAGCTCGTGCTCCTGCTCACCGAGGGGCGTGACGACCACACCCGGGTCGGCCGCTACCTCGCGGGCGGCCACGTCGACGGCGCGCTCGTCTTCTCCCTCCACCTCGACGACCCGCTGCCCGGCCTGATCCAGCGCGCCGGGGTGCCGACCGTGTTCGGCGGGCGGCCCGGCTGGAGCGAGGGCACCCGGGACGTGGTGTACGTCGACAGCGACAACCGGGGCGGCGCGCGGCAGGCGGTACGGCACCTCGTCGAGCTCGGCCGGACGCGGATCGGGCACATCTCCGGCGTCCTGGACCAGACCTCGGCGGTGGACCGGCTGGACGGTTACCGGGACGTCACGGCCGGCGCCGACCCTCGGCTGATCGTGGAGAGCGACTTCACGCCCGCCGGAGGCGAGCGCGCCATGCGGGAGCTCCTGGACCGCTGCCCCGACCTCGACGCGGTGTTCGCCGCCAACGACCTGACCGCCGCCGGTGCCCTGCGCGTGCTCCGCGAGCGCGGGCTGCGGGTGCCGGAGGACGTCGCGGTGGTCGGTTTCGACGACATGCTGCCCGTCGCCGAGCAGACCGACCCACCGCTGACGACCGTCCGTCAGGGCATCGAGGAGATGGGCCGGCTGATGGCCCGTCTGCTGCTGCGCGGCCTCGACCGGCAGGGCGCCGGAGAGGCGACGGCGGCCGCGCCCGCCAGTGTCGTCCTGCCGACCACCCTGGTGCGGCGCGCCTCCGCGTAGACCGGGACCCTCATGCCTGCTGCGGGGCGCTCTTGATGACCGCGAAGCGCGCGCCGTAGGGGTCGGCGAGGCGGGCGATGCGGCCGACGCCCGGGACGTCGGCGGCGGCCCGGCGGACCGTGCCGCCCCGCTCCAGGGCCCGGGCGACCGTGGCGTCCGCGTCCTCGACCTCGAAGTACGGCAGCCAGTACGGGCCGGCCTCCGCCTCGGTCGGGTCGTCGGCCAGCGGGACGAGGCCGCCGAACACTGCGTCCTCGCCGCCCTCGGCGGGGTTGACACATGTGTACGTGCCGCCGGGGAAGGGGGCGGCAGAGGTCTCCAGGCGCAGGACCTTGTGGTAGAACGCGGCGGCCGCCGCGATGTCCGGCGTGTACAGCTCGACCCAGCACAGCGAGCCCGGGTCACCGGCCAGGTCCACACCCCTGATCCGCCCCGGCTGCCAGAGACCGAACGGCACGCCCGCCTGGTCGGCGAGGATCGCCATGTGGCCCTCGCCCATCACGTCCATGGGCCGCACCAGCACCCTGCCGTGCGCCTGTTCGGCCGTCTTCGCGGTCGCCTCCGCGTCGGAGCTCTGGAAGTACACGGTCCAGGCGGGCGGACCCTGCTCGGCCGTGGTCTGCATGCCGCCGGCCACGGTCCGGCCGTCCAGCTGGAAGAAGCCGTAGCCGCCAGCCTCGGGCCCCGCGGACCGGAACTGCCAGCCGAACAGCGCGGCGTAGAAGGAGCGGGCGCCGTCGATGTCGGGGGTGCCGACATCGATCCAGTTCGGAGCGCCGTCCACGAAACGGGTGGTGAGCATCGCTGCCCTCCTTGGGAAGAGACCCGTTGTCTGCTCTGCCGAGTCTCGCACCGCCCACTGACGATCGCGTGTCGCCCGCCTTCCTCGGGCGCGCCGCCGTGCGCGGGCCCCGGTCGCGGCGCCATCATCGAGACTGCGGGCGGCCTCTGTTCGCGGTGTTGATCCGGCGTTGATCGAACGTTTTTCGCCGTCCGGCACGATCTCGCTCATGCACATCGAGACCCTCACTCCGGCCGACCCCGCCTGGCAGGCCCAGGCGCTGTGCGCGCAGACCGGGGCCGACTTCTTCTTTCCCGAGCCGGGCAGCTCCGTGCGCGAGGCCAAGCGCATCTGCGGCATGTGCGAGATGCGCTCGGCCTGTCTGGAGTACGCGCTGGCGAACGACGAACGCTTCGGAGTCTGGGGCGGACTGTCCGAAAAGGAACGGCAGAGCCTGCGGCGGGTGACCCCCTAGGGGGCACTGAGCGGTTCGGCCGCGGTTCCGGCCGATTCGCTCAGGCCCCGGCGCGGGCCGCCATGCGCGCCTTGCGGGCGGCCAGCTTCTCGTCGAACCTGGCCGCCTCCGCGTTCAGACCGCCCAGGAACAGGCCGAGTTCCTCCTGTGCCTGCCGCCCCTCGGGGCCGAGACCGTCGATCTCCATGACCTTCAGGAAGCGCAGCACCGGCTGGAGCACGTCGTCGTGGTGGATGCGCAGGTTGTAGACCTCGCCGATGGCCATCTGCGCCGCCGCCCGCTCGAACCCGGGGATGCCGTGGCCCGGCATGCGGAAGTCGACCACCACGTCCCGCACCGCCTGCATGGTCGGGTCGGGGGCGATCTCGAAGGCAGCCTTGAGCAGGTTGCGGTAGAAGACCATGTGCAGGTTCTCGTCGGTCGCGATCCGGGCCAGCATGCGGTCGCAGACCGGATCGCCGGACTGGTGGCCGGTGTTGCGGTGCGAGATGCGGGTGGCGAGCTCCTGGAAGGCGACGTAGGCGACCGAGTGCAGCATCGAGTGCCGGTTGTCGGACTCGAAGCCCTCGCTCATGTGCGCCATGCGGAACTGCTCCAGCTTGTCCGGGTCGACCGCGCGCGAGGTGAGCAGGTAGTCGCGCATCACGATGCCGTGCCGGCCCTCCTCGGCCGTCCAGCGGTGCACCCAGGTGCCCCAGGCGCCGTCGCGCCCGAACAGGGTGGCGATCTCGTGGTGGTAGCTGGGCAGGTTGTCCTCGGTCAGGAGGTTGACGACGAGGGCGATCCGGCCGACCTCCGTGACCTTGGACTGCTCCTTGTCCCAGGCCTCGCCGTCCGCGAACTGCCCGGGGAAGTTGCGGCCCTCGCTCCAGGGCACGTACTCGTGCGGCATCCAGTCCTTGGCGACCTTCAGGTGCCGGTTGAGTTCGTTCTCGACCACTTCCTCCAGTGCGTACAGCAGCCGGGCGTCGGTCCAGGCGGACGGGCTGCCGAGGTGCGGGGAAGTGATCGTCACGGGAACTCCAGGGGGACGCACAAGAAAGGGGGACGTACCGGCGAGCGGTGCCGGAACCTACGGGATCGTAGGCTACGAAGCCGTAGGTTACGAACCCGTAGGTTAAGTTCGCCGTAAAGACCGCTGATCAGGCCGCCGAGCCGGGGGAGTTGGCCCTGCCTGCCGCGCAGGCGGAGCGGCCCCGGGGACCCGCAGGTCCCCGGGGCCGCTCGAGGAATCGGCTCACCCGGTCACGCGTACAACTCCCGAAGCCGCACCGAGAGGCATGTCACACACCCCTCCAGCTTCTCGAACTCGCTGATGTCCACCAGGACCGGTTCGAAGCCGAGGTCGCCCAGCAGTTCGGCCGTCTTCGGCGCGCTCGCGGCCATCAGCAGCCTGCCGCCGCCGAGCAGCACCACATGGCCGCCGGACTCCTCCGGCACAGGCAGGAAGCGCGGGTACAGCGACGGCGTGTCCACCTTCGGGATGTGGCCGATGACGGTGCCGTCCGGGAGCGCCGTCACCGCCGACTTCAGGTGCAGCACCTTGCTGACCGGGACGGCCACGACCCGCGCGCCCAGCGGCTCGAACACGGCCCGCAGCTGCTGCACCCCGGCCGCGTCGGTACGCCCGCCACGGCCCACGTAGATCGTGTCGCCGACCTTCAGCACGTCGCCGCCGTCCAGGGTGCCCGGCTCCCAGACCCAGTTGACCGAGCAGCCCAGCCGTGCCACCGCCTCCTCGACCCCTGGGGTCTCCGCGCGCCGCGACTCGGCGCCGGGACGGGTGATCAGAGCAACGTTCTTGTACATCACGACGGTGTCCTCGACGAACACCGCGTCGGGGCAGTCGTCGGCCGGCTCGACCTCGGTCGTCTCCCAGCCGTTCGCCCGCAGCGCCTCGACGTACGCCTCCCACTGCCGTGCCGCGAGCTCCACGTCGACCGTCTCCCGCTCGATGTGCGTCACCAGCCCTTCGGCGAGGCGCGGGCCGGGGCGGCGGACGAGGGCCTTCTGGCTGGGCACGAGGGTCTCCGTATCGAGCGGGGCGGTACTGGTGTGGTGGTGCCGGTGCCCTGCGGACGCGAGGCGCGGCAGGGCACCGACTGGCCATCATGCGTCACCGGAGCGCGCGGACTGAACCCCCCGTTGCCGGGCTGTGGCCCTCCTGAGACGCGCTCCTTCAGGTGCGCACTCCCGCGCCGGCGGCTCCAGGGGGTGTCTCGCCGATCATGCCGGGCTCGCGGCGCCTGGTGCCTGATCCGGCCCGATCGACGAGACGCTCCCTACGCCGGGTCCCCGACGGCCTCCCGGTCGGTCTCCGTCAGCTCTCCCTCCTCCAGCAGCAGCCAGCGTGTGATGCGGATCGACTCCAGGAACGGCAGGTCGTGGCTGGCCACGATCAGCGCGCCCTCGTAGGACTCCAGGGCGGTCGTCAGCTGCCGCACGCTCGCCATGTCGAGGTTGTTCGTCGGCTCGTCGAGCATCAGCAGCTGCGGCGCGGGCTCGGCCAGCATCAGCGCCGCCAGCGCGGCCCGGAAGCGTTCGCCGCCGGACAGTGTCGCCGCCTTCTGGTCGGCCCGGGCGCCCCGGAACAGGAAGCGGGCGAGGCGGGCCCGGACCCGGTTGTTGGTGGCTTCCGGCGCGAACCGGGCCACGTTCTCCGCGACGCTCAGCTCGCCGTCGAGGACGTCCAGGCGCTGCGGCAGGAACCGCATCGGGACGTGCGCGGCCACCGTGCCCGACTCCGGCACCAGCTCCCCGGCGATCGTGCGCAGCAGGGTCGTCTTGCCCGCGCCGTTGCGCCCGATCAGCGCGACGCGCTCCGGACCGCGCAGGTCGAGACCGCCGTCCACGCGCGCGCCGTAGGCCAGCCGGAGGTCCTGGAGGGTGAGGACGGTACGGCCCGGCGGCACGGCCGTGTAGGGAAGGTCGACGCGGATCTCGTCGTCGTCCCGTACCGCCTCCACCGCCTCGTCGAACCGTTCCCGGGCCTCGGCGAGCCGCTCCTCGTGCATGATGCGGTGCTTGCCCGCGGACTCCTGGGCCGCGCGTTTGCGGGCCCCCATGACGATCTTCGGTTCGCGTTTGCTGTCCCACATCTTCTGGCCGTACCGCTTGCGGCGGGCCAGCTTGACCTGTGCGTCGGCCAGCTCGCGCTTCTGCTTGCGCAGATCGGCCTCGGCGACCCGCACCATCCGCTCGGCGGCCTCCTGCTCGATCGCGAGGACCTCCTCGTACGCCGAGAAGTTGCCGCCGTACCAGGTGACCCCACCGGAGCGCAGATCGGCGATCTGGTCGACCAGCTCCAGCAGTTCGCGGTCGTGGCTGACCACGACCATCACCCCGGGCCAGGCGGCGACGGCCGCGTACAGCCGCCGGCGCGCGTACAGGTCGAGGTTGTTGGTCGGTTCGTCCAGCAGCAGGACGTCGGGGCGGCGCAGCAGCAGCGCGGCCAGGCGCAGCAGCACCGACTCGCCGCCCGACACCTCGCCGATGGTGCGGTCCAGGTCGATGTGGCCGAGTCCGAGCTCGCCGAGCGTGGCCAGGGCGCGTTCTTCCACGTCCCAGTCGTCGCCGACGGTCTCGAAGTGCTCCTCGGCCGCGTCGCCGGCCTCGATGGCGTGCAGCGCGGCCCGCTGCGCGGCGATGCCGAGCGCCTCGTCGACGCGGAGCGCGGTGTCGAGCGTGACGTTCTGCGGCAGGCAGCCGACCTCGCCGGTGACCCGCACGGTGCCGTCGGACGGCGCGAGCTCACCGGCGATCAGCTTGAGCAGGGTGGACTTGCCGGACCCGTTGACGCCGACGAGCCCGGTCCGGCCGGGGCCGAAGGCGATGTCGAGGCCGCTGAAGACGGTGGTGCCGTCGGGCCAGGCGAAGGACAGGGAGGTGCAGGTGATGGATGCGGACATGGGCGCCTCGCGGTTGCTGTGGGTGCGGTGAGGGGGCAAACGCGTGTCGAGACACCGCAAGGCGAAGATCACCGTATGGGGGGGGAGGGCCCACGGGGCATGAGAAAAGCCCTGGCCGGATTCCCGGAGGACGGCTCGGACGCCGAGGTCGCACGCGACGCACACACCTGTTCGGTGTGACGCGGTGTCTCAGGACCTCAGACGAGCAACGTCCTTCTCCAATCGACGGCAACAGGACCGCTGTACACCGTACGAGAGCGTGAGACGGCTGTCAACGTAATACCGGGCCGCGCCGGGCACCCACCGGCGCGAACATCCGAGAGGCCCGGTCCGGGTCCGACGAGCCCGCTCCGGGGCCGGGAACCCGTTGCGGGCCGGACGTCAGCAGGCGTCGCGCATCAGCTCCACCAGGTCGCGGTCCAGGTCGAGCTGGAGGTGCTCCAGGCCCACCGGCACCAGCTCGCTCGTGGCGCGCAGGAACCGCCGTATCTGCTCGCTGCGCACATGCACCACGGCGGTGCCCTCCGGCGCGTGGAACTCCAGGACGGTCCGGTCGTAGCCGTACGGCCGCACGCGTACGTCACCGTGGCCCTCGGGCTCGTGCTGGCCGGCCGCGAGCAGGTCGCGCGCGAAGGTCCAGCAGACCTCCACGCCCTCGAGGGTGGCCGGGGCCGGGAAGGTCATGCGGACGGCGAACGGGTCGCGCCGGTCGTAGTGGAGTGTGGCGGGAATGCTGGGCATCCGCGGTGCGGCGGCGACCAGACGCGCCTCGACGGTCTGCTCGATGACGGTGGACAACGCCTTGCTCCCTTGTGGCATATGACGATCACGATCACACAGGACGATCACATCGGACGGCTGGACGGACGTCCGCACGGACGAGGCCGTGCACTGGGAGAGACGTCGGAACCAGCTGATCCGTGCACACGAAGTGCGAGTGACCTCTGTCACCGCGTTCATTCACAGAAGTCACGAGCGGTGTCTGTCCGGTGGACCGGCGGCACGGCGCTCCGGCCGTGCGCGGCGCGGGAGTTGAGGCCGTGGTCCACGGTCCGGCGCTCCTGCGGTCGGCGCGGGCGCGTACGACGGCGTCGACCGCCCGGGGTCCGTGGGTGCCGGGCATCCGGCGGCAGGGGACGGGTCGCTCGACTGGAGGAGTGGATATCGCCTGAAATGACGAACTGTTTCAGGATGCGGGTATCCGTTCCTTGACAGAGAGGAAGTGAACGGCATGCCACGCGGTTCCAGTTCCAAACGGGAGCGCCAGTACGAGCACATCAAGGAGAGCGCTCAGGACCGGGGGGAGAGCGCAGGCCGTGCCAAGGAGATCGCCGGGCGCACGGTGAACAAGGAGCGCGCCCGCTCGGGCGAGTCCAAGACCTCGAGCCGGTCCGGACAGCGCTCCGGCCGGGGCTCCGAGGGCCCCACCTACGACCAGCTCTACGAGGAGGCCAAGCGGCGCAACATCCACGGCCGCTCGGACATGAACAAGCAGCAGCTGCGGCAGGCCCTGGGCAAGAGCTGACCCGCGCCCGGGGCGGGGCGGGCCGACCCCGCCCCGCCCCGGCGTCCCCGGCGGACACGATGCGCCGTACCCTCGTCGGCACCATGACGACGACCGCAGGCATTCCCGCCGGCTGGCCCGTGACCGAGGAGCAGGCTCGCGCCGTGCAGGACGAGTTGCGCGCCCGCGTGGTGCTGGACGAGCGGGGGCCGGAGCCCGGCGTGGGGCACGTCACGGGCGTCGACGTCGCCTACGACGACGAGCGGGACGTCGTCGCGGCGGCGGCCGTCGTGCTGGAGGCGGCCACACTGCGGGTCGTCGCCGGGGCCACCGCCGTCGGCCGGATCTCCTTCCCCTACGTGCCCGGGCTGCTCGCCTTCCGGGAGATCCCCACGGTGCTCGCCGCGCTCGACGCCCTGGACAGCCCGCCCGGCCTGGTCGTCTGCGACGGCTACGGGCTCGCCCACCCCCGCCGCTTCGGCCTGGCCTGCCACCTCGGCGTGCTCACCGGACTGCCGACGATCGGCGTCGCCAAGAACCCCTTCACCTTCACCTACGACGACCCCGGAACCCCGCGTGGCAGTGCCTCCCCGCTCCTGGCCGGCTCCGACGAGGTCGGCCGCGCCCTTCGCACCCGGGACGGGGTGAAGCCGGTCTTCGTCTCCGTGGGCCACGGGGTGACCCTGGACAACGCCTGCGCCCACACCCTCGCCCTCACCCCGGCCTACCGCCTGCCGGAGACGACCCGCAGGGCCGACGCACTGTGCCGCCGGGCCCTGAGGGAGGCCACGGCGCGCGCATAGCAGGTGTCTCGCGCCGGGGCCGGGACATGGGGCGCCGCGCTAACGGCTCGCCGCCGTGCGGAAGGTGATGCCGGCCGCGCGCAGGCGGTCGATGAGCGCGTTGCCCATGGCCACCGCCGTGGTCACCTGGCCGGCCGTGTGCGGCAGGTCGTCGAAGGCGAGGGACAGCGCCGCCTCGGCGAACATCTTCGCCGTCTCGTCGTACCCGGGGTCGCCGCCCGCGACCTCGGTGAACACCCGCCTGCCGCCTCCCTCGCCGACGAAGCGCAAGGAGAACCAGCTCCGGGCCCGCTTCTGAGCGCTCGGCCCCTCGCCGGGCCTGAGCCGGCCGGACAGCCAGCGGCGGGCGGGCGGCAGTTGGGCCGCCGCCGCGAGCGTGCCGACAGCCGCGACGCCGCCCAGCGCGACCGGCAGGTGCCGTACGGCCGCGTAGTGGCGGTAGCGGAAGTCCGGGCCGTACCGTTCCAGCGCCCGCGCGGAGCGCACCACGATCTGCGGGTCGATGGTCGGCAGTGGCAGCGCCCACGCGCCGATCTCCCCGGCGAACCGCGGCGCGCCCACCGGCGCGGACGCCCGCCGCCCCATCAGCCGCGGCTCGTGGCGTGCGCGGTCCCGGGCCGCCGCCCGCATCCGCAGCGGACGCGCGAACTGGTTGAGCGCCGAGGCGAACGTCCCGCCCGAGAAGGCCGCGTCCGCCCGCACATACCCGTCCACCGCGAGCGGCACGCCCTCCGGCAGCTGCTGCACGGTGAAGTACACGCCCAGGTCGTGCGGCACCGAGTCGAACCCGCACGCGTGCACCAGACGCGATCCGGTCTCCCGCGCGCGCGTGTCGTGCCGGACGTACACCAGGTCGACGAACTCGGGCTCGCCGGTCAGGTCCAGGTAGTCCGTGCCGCTGTCCGCGCAGGAGGCGACCAGTTCCTCCCCGTACGTCACATAGGGACCCACGGTGGTGGCCACCACGCGCGACTGCCGGGCCAGTTCCCGCAGGGAGTCCGGTTCGGCCACGTCCGCCCGCAGCACCCCGACGGACGCACCGCCGGGAAGCCGTTCGCGCAGCTGCCGAAGCCTCTGCTCGCTGCGGCCGGCGATCGCCCAGCGCAGCCCTTCGGGGGCGTGGGCGGCGAGGTACTCCGCGGTGAGCGTCCCCACGAAGCCCGTGGCTCCGAAGAGCACGATGTCGTACGGACGCTCCGACCTTTTCAGCCTGCTCATGACACCCCTCGTTGTCGCTCCCGCAGCCCACATGCCCGCGCCGCTGTCGGTGGCCGAGGCTAGCGTGAAGGACGGCGGAACCCGACGGCGAGGGGTGATGAGCGGTACGGCCACCGCCGTACCGGGTACATCTCGCCATGGCTCGGCTAAGCGCTTGCTCGTTCAGGGCTTGTGCGCGGTGGAACACGTTCTTAGCATCGTCGGTGTGACATCAGTTGTGTCACGTCGGTCGCGGCAAGGGGGCTCGATGGCAACGGCACAGGCACCAGGGCGGCACGGACCGCTCACCGGCGTGCGCGTGGTCGAGCTGGCCGGCATCGGCCCCGGACCGTTCGCCGCGATGCTGCTGGCCGACCTGGGAGCCGACGTGGTGCGGGTGGACCGCCCCGGCGGCGCCGGACTCGGCATCGACCCCGCCCACGACCTCACCAACCGCAACAAGCGCTCGGTGATCGTCGACCTGAAGTCGCCGGACGGCCCCGCCCGCGTCCTCGACCTCGCCGCCCGCGCGGACGTCCTCATCGAGGGCTACCGCCCCGGCGTCGCCGAACGCCTCGGCGTCGGCCCCGAGGACTGCCACGCCCGCAACCCCCGGCTCGTCTACGGCCGGATGACCGGCTGGGGCCAGGACGGACCGCTCGCCCCGCGCGCGGGACACGACATCGCCTACATCGCCGTCACCGGCACCCTCGGCATGATCGGCGAGGCGGACGGGCCCCCGGCCGTGCCCGTCAACCTCCTCGGCGACTACGCGGGCGGTTCCCTGTACCTCGTCATCGGCGTCCTCGCCGCCCTGCACCACGCCCGCGCGACCGGCACGGGCCAGGTGGTGGACGCCGCCATCGTGGACGGCGCCGCCCACCTGTCCACGATGATCCACGGCATGCTCGCCGCCGGCGGCTGGCAGGACCGCCGCGGCTCCAACCTCCTGGACGGCGGCTGCCCGTACTACGGCACGTACGAGACCTCCGACGGCGGACACATGGCGGTCGGGGCGCTGGAACAGCGGTTCTACGACGAGTTCCTCCGCCTCCTCGGCCTGGCGGACCTCGCCGGGGCGCACGGCGACATCACCCGGTGGGAGGAACTGCGCAAGGCGGTCGCCGACCGCTTCAGATCCCGCACCCGCAATGAGTGGACCACCGTCTTCGAGGGCTCCGACGCCTGCGTGGCCCCCGTGCTGTCGCTGCGCGAGGCCCCGCGCCACCCGCACCTCGCCGCCCGCGCCACGTTCACCGAGCACGCCGGCCTCACCCAGCCCGCCCCCGCGCCCCGCTTCTCCGCCACCCCCACCGCCGTCCGCACCGGCCCCGCCCGGCCGGGCGCCGACACGGCGGACGTGGCCCGCGACTGGAACCTGCCGGTCCTCGCCCCCCGACCTCACCGCACCGAGAACCCTCGCTGAAAGGCTTGCCCGTGACCACCGAAGCGTACGTGTACGACGCGATCCGCACCCCGCGCGGGCGCGGCAAGGCAGGCGGCTCCCTGCACGGCACGAAGCCCATCGACCTGGTCGTCGGCCTCATCCACGAGATCCGCGACCGCTTCCCCGGCCTGGACCCGGCCGCCGTCGACGACATCGTCCTCGGCGTCGTCGGCCCCGTGGGCGACCAGGGCTCCGACATCGCGCGCATCGCCGCCGTCGCCGCCGGACTGCCCGACACGGTGGCCGGCGTGCAGGAGAACCGCTTCTGCGCCTCGGGCCTGGAGGCCGTCAACCTGGCCGCCGCCAAGGTGCGTTCCGGCTGGGAGGACCTGGTCCTCGCCGGCGGCGTCGAGTCGATGTCGCGGGTGCCCATGGCCTCCGACGGCGGCGCCTGGTTCAACGACCCGATGACCAACCTCGCCGTCAACTTCGTGCCCCAGGGCATCGGCGCCGACCTGATCGCGACCATCGAGGGGTTCACCCGGCGCGACGTCGACGAGTACGCCGCCCTGTCCCAGGAGCGCGCGGCCACCGCCTGGAAGGAGGGCCGCTTCGACCGCTCGGTCGTCCCCGTCAGGGACCGCAACGGCCTGGTCGTCCTCGACCACGACGAGCACCTGCGCCCCGGCACCACCGCCGACTCCCTCGCCAAGCTGAAGCCGTCCTTCGCGGACATCGGCGACCTGGGCGGCTTCGACGCCGTCGCCCTGCAGAAGTACCACTGGGTCGAGAAGATCGACCACGTCCACCACGCCGGCAACTCCTCCGGCATCGTGGACGGCGCCTCCCTCGCCGCCATCGGCTCCAAGGAGGTCGGCGAGCGCTACGGCCTCACCCCGCGCGCGCGGATCGTCTCCGCCGCCGTCTCCGGCTCCGAGCCCACCATCATGCTCACCGGGCCCGCCCCCGCCACCCGCAAGGCGCTCGCCAAGGCCGGCCTGACCATCGACGACATCGACCTCGTCGAGATCAACGAGGCGTTCGCGGCGGTCGTGCTGCGTTTCGTGAAGGACATGGGCCTGTCCCTGGACAAGGTCAACGTCAACGGCGGCGCCATCGCCATGGGCCACCCGCTCGGCGCCACCGGCGCGATGATCCTCGGCACCCTCGTCGACGAACTGGAGCGCCAGGACAAGCGCTACGGCCTCGCCACGCTCTGCGTGGGCGGCGGCATGGGCATCGCCACGATCGTCGAGCGCGTCTGACCCCCTCCCAACGGATCACCACGGACCATCACGGAGCACCTTCCATGAGCACTGAGCCCACCACCATCCGCTGGGAACAGGACGACACCGGCGTCGTCACCCTCGTCCTCGACGACCCCCACCAGTCCGCGAACACCATGAACCAGGCGTTCCGCGACTCCCTCGCCGCGGTCACCGACCGGCTGGAGACGGAGAAGGACTCGATCCGCGGCGTCATCCTCACCTCCGCCAAGAAGACCTTCTTCGCCGGCGGCGACCTGCGCGACCTGATCCGGGTCACGCCCGAGACCGCCCAGGACCTGTTCGACGGCGGTCTCGCCATCAAGCGGAACCTGCGCCGCATCGAGACCCTCGGCAAGCCGGTCGTCGCGGCCATCAACGGCGCCGCCCTCGGCGGCGGCTACGAACTGGCCCTCGCCTGCCACCACCGGATCGCACTCGACACCCCCGGCACGAAGATCGGCTGCCCCGAGGTGACCCTGGGCCTGCTCCCCGGCGGCGGCGGAGTGGTCCGTACCGTACGGCTGCTGGGCATCACCGACGCCCTGCTGAAGGTGCTCCTCCAGGGCACCCAGTACAACGCCCGCCGCGCCCAGGAGAACGGCCTCGTCCACGAGGTGGCCGAGACCCCCGGGGAACTGCTCGCCAAGGCCCGCGCCTTCATCGACGCCCACCCCGAGTCGCAGCAGCCCTGGGACCGCCCCGGCTACAAGATCCCCGGCGGCACCCCGGCGAACCCCAAGTTCGCCGCCAACCTGCCCGCCTTCCCGGCCAACCTGCGCAAGCAGACGAACGGCGCCCCCTACCCGGCGCCGCGCAACATCCTCGCCGCCGCCGTCGAGGGCGCCCAGGTCGACTTCGAGACCGCCCAGGTCATCGAGGCCCGCTACTTCGTGGAGCTGGCCGCCGGGCAGATCTCGAAGAACATGATCCAGGCGTTCTTCTTCGACCTCCAGGCCGTCAACTCCGGCGCCAACCGGCCCCAGGGCGTCGAGCCCCGCCAGGTCCGCAAGGTGGCCGTCCTCGGCGCCGGGATGATGGGCGCGGGGATCGCCTACGCCTGCGCCCACGGCGGCATGGAGGTCGTCCTGAAGGACGTCTCCCTGGAGGCCGCCGTCCGCGGCAAGGGCTACTCCGAGAAGCTGTGCGCCAAGGCCGTCGCCAGGGGCCGTACGACGCAGGACAAGGCGGACGCGCTGCTCGCCCGCATCACGCCCACCGCCGAGGTCGCCGACCTCGCCGGCTGCGACGCGGTGATCGAGGCCGTCTTCGAGGACCCGGCCCTCAAGCACAAGGTGTTCCAGGAGATCGAGGCCGTCGTCGCGCCGGACGCGCTGCTGTGCTCCAACACCTCCACCCTGCCCATCACCGCGCTCGCCGAGGGCGTCCAGCGCCAGGCCGACTTCATCGGGCTGCACTTCTTCTCGCCCGTCGACAAGATGCCGCTGGTGGAGATCATCAAGGGCGAGCGCACCGGCGAGAAGGCGCTGGCGCGCGCCTTCGACCTGGTCCGGCAGATCAAGAAGACCCCGATCGTGGTCAACGACTCGCGCGGGTTCTTCACCTCCCGGGTGATCGGCCACTTCATCAACGAAGGCGTGGCGATGGTCGGCGAGGGCATCGAGCCCGCGTCGGTGGAGCAGGCCGCGGCCCAGGCGGGCTACCCGGCCAAGGTGCTCTCCCTGATGGACGAGCTGACGCTCACCCTGCCCCGCAAGATCCGCAACGAGTCCAGGCGCGCCGTCGAGGAGGCGGGCGGCACCTGGCCCGCGCATCCGGCGGAGGCGGTCATCGACCGCATGATCGACGAGTTCGGGCGCACCGGCCGCAGCGGCGGCGCGGGCTTCTACGACTACGACGAGAACGGCAAGCGGGCCGGGCTGTGGCCGGGCCTGCGCGAGCACTTCTCCAGGCCGGGGTACGAGATCCCGTTCCGGGACATGCAGGAGCGCATGCTCTTCGCCGAGGCGCTCGACACCGTCAGGCTCCTGGAGGAGGGGGTGCTGACCTCCGTCGCCGACGCCAACATCGGCTCGGTCTTCGGCATCGGCTTCCCCGGCTGGACCGGCGGCGTGCTGCAGTACATCAACGGCTACGACGGCGGGCTGCCCGGTTTCGTGGCCCGCGCACGGGAGCTCGCCGAGCGCTACGGCGAGCGGTTCACCCCGCCCGCCCTGCTGGTGGCCAAGGCGGAGAAGGGGGAGACCTTCACCGACGCGAGCTGAGGCCCGCGCTCAGGCGGACGACGCGCCCCGGGAGGTCCCGTCCCGCGACGCGCCGTCCGCCTCCGTCCCTGTCTCCGCAGAGCCCACCCACTCCCGCAGCTCCTCCCTCAGCGACCGCTGGAAGGTGGTCAGCAGGGCCTGCACCACCAACGGGTGCATATGGGCCGACAGGGACTTCACATCCCGGGTGTCACGCTCGGCGACCGCGTCGCGCAGCAGCCCCGACAGCTCGCGGGCGGCGGCGCGCGCGTGGCCGGTCAGCGCCGTGCGCGCGGCGAGGATCGTCTCCTGGGACAGCGGGACGTCCAGAAGCTCCACCCCGAGCCGGAACAGCCCCGCGTCGACGCGGAACGCGTCCTCCCCCTCCCGAACGACCACGTTCATCGCCGCGAGCCGCTCCACGTCCTCGTCGGACAGCGGCCGCCCGGCCCGGCGTCCGAGCTCGCGGCGGGACACCGTCTCAACGCTCTCCGGCGCCCAGGAGGCGACGACCGCGCGGTGCACGGCCAGGTCGTGCGGGCTGAGGTCCGGCGGCAGCTGCCGCAGATGGCGCTCGATCGCGGCGAGTGTCATGCCCTGGTGCTGCATCTCCTCGATCAGCGCCAGGCGCGCCAGGTGGTCCCCGCCGTAGCGGCCCACCCGGCGCGGACCGATCACGGGCGGCGGCAGCAGACCGCGGCTGCTGTAGAAGCGGACCGTGCGCACGGTGACGCCGGCCCGCGCGGCCAGCTCGTCGATCGTGAGGGCCGGCTCGTCGCTGTCCGTCGTCGTCATGTGCAGCAGTATCGCTGTCGCACCAATGGTGTGAAAGACGGTGACCGATCTGCGTGGGTCGTGTGAGAAGTCCCGCTCTGTGACGTACGCCATCGCATGACGGCCGATCTCCCTGGAAAGGTGCCGTGCTGGTCTGTACCGCGTCACGGGTGGTGCGGGCCGCGACTTGTACGGACGACCGGGCACACCCCGCCCGGCGCACCAGAGAGTGGAACCACCCTTGAGCAAGGACGCCGTGCACACGGCCCAGGTCGCCGACCATCCCCAGGCGGCCGCGATGCCCGCCGACGCGGGCGACGCCGGATACAGCAAGGACCTCAAGCACCGCCACGTCAACATGATCGCCATCGGCGGAGCGATCGGCACCGGACTCTTCCTGGGCGCCGGCGGCCGCCTGCACAGCGCGGGCCCGGCGCTGGCACTGGCCTACCTGGTGTGCGGCGTCTTCGCGTTCTTCGTGGTCCGGGCCCTGGGCGAGCTGGTCCTGTACCGGCCCTCCTCCGGATCCTTCGTGTCGTACGCGCGCGAGTTCCTCGGCGAGAAGGGCGCCTACGTCGCCGGCTGGATGTACTTCCTGAACTGGTCGACGACCGGTATCGCCGACATCACCGCGATCGCGCTGTACACGCACTACTGGAGCCTGTTCACACCCGTCCCGCAGTGGGTGCTGGCGCTGGTCGCACTCGCCGTCGTGGTCGCCGTGAACCTGATCTCGGTGAAGATCTTCGGCGAGATGGAGTTCTGGTTCGCGATCGTCAAGGTGGCCACCCTGGTCGCCTTCATGCTGGTCGGCATCTTCCTGCTGGCCACGCAGCACCCGGTGGACGGCCGGACCCCCGGCCTGAGCGTGATCAACGACCACGGCGGGATCCTGCCGCACGGCGTGATGCCGGTCGTGATCGTCATGCAGGGCGTGATCTTCGCGTACGCCGCGCTGGAGCTGGTCGGTGTCGCCGCCGGCGAGACCGCCGAGCCGGAGAAGGTCGTCCCGCGCGCGGTGAACTCGATCATGTGGCGCGTGGGCCTGTTCTACGTCGGCTCGGTCGTGCTCCTGGCCCTGCTGCTGCCCGGCTCGGTGTACTCGGCCGACGAGAGCCCCTTCGTGACGGTGCTGTCGAAGATCGGCGTCTCCGGGGCGGGCGACGTGATGAACCTCGTGGTCCTCACCGCCGCCATGTCGTCGCTGAACTCCGGCCTGTACTCCACCGGCCGCATCCTGCGCTCCATGGCCGTGGCGGGTTCCGCGCCGAAGTTCACCCGGGTGATGAGCCGCAACCAGGTCCCCTACGGCGGCATCCTGCTGACCTGCGCGATCTGCGTGCTCGGTGTCGGCCTGAACTACCTGATGCCCAGCCAGGCCTTCGAGATCGTGCTGAACGTCGCCTCCCTCGGCATCGTCAGCACCTGGGTGATCATCATGATCTGCCACCTGATCTTCGTCCGTCGCGCCAAGGCGGGCCTGGCCACCCGGCCGCACTTCCGCCTCCCGGGCAGCCCGGTCACCGAGATCGTCACGATCGCCTTCCTCCTGGCCTGCCTGGGCCTGATGTGGAACGACCCCGAGGTGGGCCGCAAGACCCTCCTGCTCATCCCCGTGGTCGCCCTCCTGCTGGTCGCCGGCTGGTTCGGCGTCCGCCGCCGGGTCGACCAGCAGACGGACCAGGAACTGTCCCAGCTCACGAAGTAGCAGCTCACCGCCACTGTCAGTGGCAGCCCGTACGGTGGCGTCATGTCGGAGATCTCCTACATCCGAGGTGACGCCACCGCGCCGTCGGCCAAGGGCGTCAAGGTGATCGCCCATGTCTGCAACGACATCGGGGGCTGGGGGAAGGGCTTCGTCCTGGCCCTCTCCCGGCGCCGGCCCGAGCCGGAGGCGGCCTACCGGGCCTGGCACCGCGACCGCGCGAGCAACGACTTCGGCCTGGGCGCCGTCCAGGTCGTCCCCGTCGACCGGTACCTGTGGGTGGCCAACATGATCGGCCGGCGCGGGATACGCAGAGGCAGCCAGGGCGTGCCCGTGCGGTACGCGGCGATCGATGCGGCGCTGGACCGGCTCCCGGACCGGGCCGTCGAGCTCGAGGCCTCGGTGCACATGCCCCGCATAGGCTGCGGGCTCGCCGGAGGCAGCTGGGAGCGGGTCGAGCCGCTGATCGTGCAGCGGCTGGTGCGGCGGGGGATCGCGGTCACGGTGTACGACCACGACGGCTGAACCGGACCGCCCGAGGCGTGAGCCGGACCGCCCGGGGCGGAGTGGACCGGCGGGCGGTCCGGCCCTCACTCACCTGCCGTGCACGTCGTTCGTCGCCTCGATCTTCTTCCACGACTTCGGCTGCCCCTCGGCCGCAGGCGTCGCGGCGAGGGACGCGGCGCGGGCCGCCGGGGCGGCCGGCTTCAGCGGCTGGAACAGCCAGGTGTCGAAGAGCGCGGCCAGAGGCCGGCCCGAGACCTGTTCCGCGTACTTCTGGAAGTCGGCCACGGAGGCGTTGCCGTAGGCGTGCTGCTGCGGCCAGCCCTTCAGGACGGCGAAGAACGCCTCGTCGCCGATCTCGTTGCGCAGCGCCTGGATGGCGAGGGCGCCCCGGTCGTAGACCGCCACGTCGAACTGGTCGTCCGGACCCGGGTCACCGGGCTTCACCGTCCAGAAGGCGTCGTCGGCCGGGTGCGAGGCGTAGACGTAGTCCGCCAGCTCCTGTGCCGTGCCCTCGCCCTCGTGCTCCGACCACAGCCACTGCGCGTAGCGGGCGAAGCCCTCGTTGATCCAGATGTCCTTCCAGCCCTTGAGCGACACGCTGTCGCCGTACCACTGGTGGGCCAGCTCGTGCACCACCACGGAGGTGTTGGATCCGTTCGCGAACTGCTTCGGGCTGTAGTACACGCGGGTCTGGGTCTCCAGCGCGTACCCGGTCGTCGTGTTCGGCACATAGCCGCCCGCCGAGCTGAACGGATACGGCCCGAAATAGCCGCTCAGCCAGTCGACGATCTCACCGGTGCGCTCCACGCTCGCCCGCGCCGCCCCGTCGTTGTCGCCGAGGTCCTTGCTGTAGGCGTTGATCACCGGCACGCCGCCTTCGGAGGTGCCGGTGGTGATGTCGAACCTCCCGAGCGCGAGCGTGGCCAGATACGTCGCCTGCGGCTTGTTCTGGCGCCAGTTGTAGCGGGTCCAGCCCCGCTGCGAGCTGGTCGACTGCAGCGTGCCGTTGGAGATCGCCCGCGTGCCGTCCGGGACCGCCACCGACACGTCGTAGGTGGCCTTGTCACCGGGGTGGTCGTTGCTCGGGAACCACCACCAGGCGGCCTCGGGCTCGTCCGCCGCCACCGCGCCGTCCGGGGTGCGGTGCCAGGTCGTGAAGCCGTACGCGCTCTTCGTGGACGGCACCCCGCTGTAGCGGACCACCACCGTGATCGGCGTGCCCTTGGCCAGCGGGTGCTTCGGCGTGACCACCAGTTCGTGCTGCCCCGAGGTGGTGAAGGCGGCCCGCGCGCCGTTGACCCGTACCTCGCTGACGTCCAGCAGGAAGTCCAGGTCGAAGCTGGACAGGTCCTGCGTGGTCCGCGCCGAGACGGTCGCCGTGCCCGCCAGCTCGTCCGTGGCGGGCCGGTACGTCAGCCTCAGGTCGTAGTGCGAGACGTCGTAGCCGCCGTTGCCGTAGTACGGGTAATAGGGGTCGCCGATGCCCGGCGCGCCGGGGGAGTAGCTCGCGGCCGATGCCGGGATCGCCAGCAGCAGGGAGGCCGCCGCCAGTGCGCCCGGCACGATGATTCTGCGGTGCACGTCAGCTCCAAGTCATAGGTGGACGAAGGCTGTTCGGAGCCTATTGAGTCCCTGTGACCGCAGGCATGTCCATGGCCACCGCGGTCACACGATCGTCATCCGGCCGTCATGAGTGCCGTGCTTCCCCGGCATCGGCGCCGCCGATCTCCGCATGACTGCGGCCGATCTCCGGCCGGGCGCTCGTGCGTTCAGGCCGCCGGACTCGCCAGCGCGGCCGCCTCACGCGCGCATCCCCACGCCACGGTGACCCCGGCCCCGCCGTGTCCGTAGTTGTGCACCAGCACCCGGCCGTCCGGCAGCTCCGCGCGCTCCAGCCGCACCGCGTGCCGCGCCGGACGCAGCCCCACCCGGTGCTCCAGCACCCGCGCCCCGGCGATCTCCGGCCGCAGCGCCGCGCACCGCGCCACGATCCGCTCGGCCACCGCCGGGTCGGGCGTCAGGGACCAGGCGTCCTCCTCGGCCGTACCGCCGAGCAGCAGTCCGCCCGGCTGCGGAAGGAAGTACGTGGAGGAGTGCGACACCTGGTCGACGGAGGTCAGCCATGTCGTGATCCCCGGGTTCTCCACGACCACGAGCTGTCCCCGCACCGGGTGCACGCCGGGGTCCGGTACGAGATCGCGGGCGCCCAGGCCCGTGCAGTTCACCACCACCGGGGCGTCGACCGCGGCCAGATCCGTCACCGCGCGCTCCTCGACCACTCCGCCGGCCGACAGCAGCCGCTCGCGCAGCCAGGGCAGATGAGTCGACATGTCGATCAGTGGCAGCCGCGCCCACAGCGCCGTCCCCGGGTACTCCCCGGCATGTGCCACCCGGAGCCCGGGCACCCGCGCGGCCCACGGTCCGAGCGCCTCCGGCCGGGTCTCGCCGTGCACCCCCTCGACCATCCGCACACCCGTCTCGTCCGGACGCGCGGCCAAGCCCTGGTACACGGCCAGCGAGTCGAGCGCCCACTCCCCGACGAGCGCGTCCGGCTCGATCCGGTAGGGCCACCACAGTCCGCCCGCCACGGCCGAGGTCGACCGCTCGGCCGGCTCCCTCGTCCACACGCGCACCCGCCGGCCGCCCTCGGCCAGCACGATCGCGGTGGTCAGCCCGATGACCCCGCCACCGACCACCACGACCTCGTCACTCGGTCCACCCGGTTCACCAACCATGCCGGGACCGTAGCGGAGCACGTCATGCCGCACGGACACCGGCCCTGCGCCGGAACCACTCCCGTCAGGCGCTCCCGTTAGGATCGGCGACCTGATGACTGCCACCCTCGTCGCCAAGAACCTCGCCGCCGGACACGGTGACCGCACGCTGTTCTCCGGGCTCGACCTCGTCGTCGCGCCCGGCGATGTGATCGGCCTGGTCGGTGCCAACGGCGCGGGCAAGTCCACGCTGCTCAGGTTGCTCGCCGGGCTGGACGCGCCCGAGCAGGGCGAACTCACGCTCTCCCCGCCGGCGGCGACCGTCGGCCACCTCCCGCAGGAACCGGATCGCCGCCCGGGCGAGACCGTACGCCGGTTCCTGGCCCGCCGCACCGGAGTGGCCGAGGCCCAGCGGGCGATGGACGAGGCCACCCAGGCGCTCGTCGACGGGGTCCCCGGTGCGGACGACCGGTACGCGAGCAGCCTGGAGCGCTGGCTCGGCCTCGGCGGCGCCGACCTCGACGAGCGCGCCGAGGAGGTCGCCGACTCCCTCGGTCTGGCCGTCGACCTCGACCAGCCCATGACGTCCCTCTCCGGCGGCCAGGCGGCGCGCGCCGGCCTCGCGTCCCTGCTGCTCTCCCGCTACGACGTCTTCCTGCTCGACGAGCCGACCAACGACCTCGACCTGGACGGCCTGGAGCGGCTGGAACGCTTCGTGACCGGGCTGCGCGCCGGCACGGTCGTCGTCAGCCACGACCGCGAGTTCCTCGCCCACACCGTCACCAAGGTCCTCGAACTCGACCTCGCCCAGCGGCAGATCAACCTCTACGGCGGCGGCTACGCGGGCTACCTGGAGGAGCGGGAGGTGGCCCGCCGGCACGCCCGGGAGGACTACGAGGAGTACGCGGACAAGAAGGCGGCCCTCCAGGACCGGGCGCAGATGCAGCGCGCCTGGATGGACAAGGGCGTGCGGAACGCCCGGCGCAAGGCGGGCAACGACAACGACAAGATCGGCCGCAAGTTCCGCAGCGAGGCCAGCGAGAAGCAGGCCGCCAAGGCCCGCCAGACACAGCGCATGATCGAACGGCTGGAGGTCGTCGAGGAGCCCCGCAAGGAGTGGGACCTGCGCATGGAGATCGCGGCGGCCCCGCGCTCCGGCGCGGTCGTCGCCACGCTGCGCGACGCCGAGGTGCGGCGCGGCAGTTTCGTCCTCGGCCCGGTGTCCCTGCAGATCGACTGGGCGGACCGGGTCGCGGTCACCGGCGCGAACGGCGCCGGAAAGTCGACGCTGCTGGCCGCCCTGCTGGGGCGGATCCCGCCGGACGCGGGGCACGCGGCCCTGGGCTCGGGTGTCCTGGTAGGCGAGGTCGATCAGGCCCGCCGCCTCTTCCACGGCCCCGAGACGCTGCTGGAGGCCTTCCGCGCGGCGGTCCCGGACGCCGAACCGGTGGACGTGCGCACGCTGCTCGCCAAGTTCGGCCTGAAGTCCGGCCATGTGCTGCGTCCCGCCGCGACCCTCTCGCCGGGGGAGCGCACCCGGGCCGCCCTCGCCCTCCTCCAGGGCAGGGGCGTCAACCTGCTGGTCCTGGACGAACCCACCAACCACCTCGACCTGCCGGCCATCGAACAGCTGGAGTCGGCCCTGGAGTCCTACGAGGGCACGCTGCTGCTGGTCACCCACGACCGCCGCATGCTGCAGGCGGTGCGGACCACCCGCCATCTGGAGGTCGCCGACGGCAAGGTGACCGAACGTTAGCCGCTCGGAGGCACCGGGTGCCATGAGCGCGGCGGACGCGGGGCTTTACACTCGGCAACCGTTGCCTCGCGCAGCGAGACTCCCGACCGAAAGGCCTGGTTGCCCATGTTCCAAGACGCCCCCATCTACCACCAACTCGTTGCCGAGCGCGGCGATGTGCCCGCACGAGTGCGTGACGCGGCCACGAGCGTACGCCGGGAACTCGACGAGGTGATGCGTACGGGGCAGCCGTCGGGCGCCTTCCAGTTGGGTCCCTCGTCCGCCAACGCGGCCCCGCGACCGCATTCGGCCCTACCACCGGGCCCGCACCCTCGGTAACGCCCCGCGGGCACGTGGCCGCGGCGGCCCCATGCCTCGCGATGCGCGCCTCGCCCGCCGCGGGCATACGGTCGCCGTCGGCACATGCCGGCCGCCGGCACATGCCCGTCGTCGGCACATGGCCGCCGTCGGCCGCGGCCCTCACCGGCACATGATCGTCGGCGCGTGACACGGTCGAGCCGATCCCGGCCGGATACCACCCGCCAGGACGGGGCTGACCGGGACGGGGATGACCGGGACGGGCCTGATGGGACGAGAGCGGACCGGTCCTGACGGCCTCGCACCCGGAGGGTCTCCACCAAGCCCGGTGCCTGAACCGTCCGGCCGGGCCCGACTGGCCTGGGGCCCGTATGGGCCGTGACTGCCGGAACCGTCCGGGCCCCGCCCGGCCCGGTACGGCTCACCGCCGGGACCGCTCGCTCACGCGGCGGGCCCCGGCGGCGCCGGTTCGCGGGCCAGGCCCCGGCGGCGCCGGTTTCCGGCCCCAGGCGGTTGCCGTCAGCGGCGGCCGTTCTTCGAGTCGAGCAGGCCCGCGCGGCGCAGGGCGTCGGCCATCGCGCTGTTGGCGGGCGGCGGCGCCTGGCGCGAGCCACCGCCGCCACCGCGGCCCTGGCGCTGCTGCGGCGGACGGCCGCCGCGCTGCCGGCGCTCGCCGCCGCCCTGCCGCTCCTGCGGCGCCGCCTCGTCCTCCAGGCGCAGCGTCAGCGAGATCCGCTTGCGCGGGATGTCGACGTCCAGCACCTTCACCTTGACGATGTCGCCCGGCTTGACCACGTCCCGCGGGTCCTTGACGAACGTCTTCGACATCGCCGAGACGTGCACCAGACCGTCCTGGTGGACGCCGACGTCCACGAACGCCCCGAAGGCCGCCACGTTCGTGACCACGCCCTCCAGGATCATTCCGGAAGACAGGTCGGAGATCTTCTCCACGCCCTCCTTGAACGTGGCCGTCCTGAACGCGGGCCGCGGGTCGCGGCCGGGCTTCTCCAGCTCGCGCAGGATGTCGGTGACCGTCGGCAGGCCGAACGTGTCGTCGACGAACTCGGCCGGCTTCAGCGAGCGCAGCACCCCGGTGTTGCCGATCAGTGAGGCCACCTGCTGGCCGGTGGTCTTCACCATCCGCCGGACCACCGGATACGCCTCCGGGTGCACGCTGGAGGCGTCCAGCGGGTCGTCGCCGCCGCGGATGCGCAGGAAGCCGGCGCACTGCTCGTAGGCCTTCGGGCCGAGCCGTGGCACCTTCTTCAGCTCCGCGCGGGACCGGAACGGCCCGTTGGCGTCCCGGTGCGCCACGATGTTCTCGGCGAGCCCGGAGGTGATGCCGGAGACCCGCGCGAGCAGTGGCACGGACGCTGTGTTGACGTCCACGCCCACGCCGTTCACACAGTCCTCGACCACCGCGTCCAGCGAGCGGGACAGCTTCACCTCGGACAGGTCGTGCTGGTACTGGCCGACGCCGATCGACTTCGGGTCGATCTTGACCAGTTCGGCCAGCGGGTCCTGCAGGCGGCGCGCGATGGAGACCGCGCCACGCAGCGACACGTCCATGTCCGGCAGCTCCCGCGAGGCGTACTGCGACGCCGAGTACACCGACGCGCCCGCCTCCGACACCATCACCTTGGTGAGCTTCAGCTCCGGGTGCCTGCTGATCAGCTCACCGGCGAGCTTGTCCGTCTCCCGGGACGCCGTGCCGTTGCCGATCGCGACCAGATCGACCGAGTGCTCCTTGGCGAGGCGGGCCAGCCTGGCGATCGCCTCGTCCCAGCGGTTGGCCGGGACGTGCGGGTGGATCACGTCCGTGGCGACGGCCTTGCCGGTCGCGTCCACCACGGCGACCTTCACACCCGTACGGAAGCCCGGGTCCAGGCCCAGCGTCGCGCGGGTGCCGGCCGGGGCGGCCAGCAGCAGGTCGCGCAGATTGGCCGCGAACACGTTCACCGCCTCGTCCTCGGCGGCCGTACGCAGCCGCAGGCGCAGGTCGATGCCGAGGTGGACCAGGATCCGGGTGCGCCAGGCCCAGCGGACCGTGTCCGTGAGCCACTTGTCGGCGGGCCGGCCACGGTCGGCGATCCCGAACCGGTTGGCCACGATGCCCTCGTACGACGACGGGCCGTCGGTGGGCTCCTCCGGCTCCAGGACGAGGTCGAGGACCTCCTCCTTCTCGCCGCGCAGCATCGCGAGGATCCGGTGCGAGGGCAGCTCGGTGAACGGTTCGGCGAAGTCGAAGTAGTCGGCGAACTTCGCGCCCGCCTCCTCCTTGCCCTCCCGCACCTTGGCGGCCAGCCGTCCGCGCACCCACATGCGCTCGCGCAGCTCGCCGATCAGGTCCGCGTCCTCCGAGAACCGCTCGGTGAGGATCGCCCGGGCCCCCTCCAGCGCGGCCTGCGGATCGGCCACTCCCTTGTCCGGGTCCACGAAGGCGGCCGCGGCGGCGAGCGGCTCCACGGCCGGGTCGCCGAGCAGGCCCTCCGCCAGCGGCTCCAGGCCCGCCTCGCGGGCGATCTGCGCCTTGGTCCGCCGCTTGGGCTTGTACGGCAGGTAGATGTCCTCCAGCCGCGCCTTGGTCTCGGCGCCCCGGATCCGCGCCTGAAGCTCGTCGGTGAGCTTGCCCTGCTCGCGCACCGACTCCAGGATCGTCGTCCGGCGGTCCTCGAGCTCCCGCAGATAGCGCAGCCGCTCCTCGATCGTGCGCAGCTGCGCGTCGTCGAGCATCTCGGTCGCTTCCTTGCGGTAGCGGGCGATGAAGGGCACCGTCGAACCGCCGTCGAGCAGCTCCACGGCGGCCTTCACCTGCCGCTCCCGTACGCCGAGCTCCTCGGCGATCCTGCCTTCGATGGACCCTGCTACGAGGGACCCGGGTGTCGTCACGTTCCCGTACCGCCTTCTCCGCTTCGACTTGCGCGGCAATTGTGACAGGCCCCACCGACAACCGGGCGGACAGGGCGCGGCCCGGCGGGGCGGATCCCCGGCCCGGCGCCCGCTTCTGGGCAGCGGGCCGCCCCGCGGGCCGCTCCGGGCCGGTCACGCCCCGCTGCGGCGTGCCGTGGCGGACGCTCCGCCGAAGAGCCGGGCCAGGGCGCGGAACGGCAGCGTGACCACCGTGGCGATCGCCGCACCGATCTGCCGCAGCACATCTGCGATGGCACGGAACACGGACATCTCCCTTCCTTCTGGGGTTCCTTCCTGCTCCGGTCCGGAGGGGACCGGACAGGCACGGGTACCGCCGGGACCATGAGTCATGCGCGCGCATCACGTCGTCCGTCACGACGCCCATCACGTCGTGCATGAGGTCGGGGACCACGTCGCGCATGGCAGGAAAGGTGGGAAATCCGCCGTTGCCGCCATCGG
Source organism: Streptomyces sp. MK7 (assembly GCF_032658145.1). Classification (NCBI taxonomy): domain Bacteria; kingdom Bacillati; phylum Actinomycetota; class Actinomycetes; order Kitasatosporales; family Streptomycetaceae; genus Streptomyces; species Streptomyces sp. MK7. The sequence continues at coordinate 80,196 of NZ_JAVACL010000026.1, read as the reverse complement.
CGGGGCCGCGAAGGACCGGAGCCACGGCGCAGCGAACCCTCCTCGTCGTCCTCTTCGACGGCGTGCAGAGCCTGGACGTCACCGGACCCGTGGAGGTCTTCTCCGGTGCCGAGCGGCACAGCCCGGGGACCTGGGGCCTTTCGTTTGGATCACGCCGGGCTCGCGGGGTCTGGCACCGCACCTCGCCGCGTTGTCGTCGGTTGCCATGGCTCCGCCATGACGCCCTCCTCCGGGCCGAACCGGCGGACGAGCGGGTGGCCGTCGACGGCAAGTACGTCACCGCGGCCGGCGTGTCCTCCGGCATCGACATGGGCCTGACCCCGCTGGGCACCCTCGCGGGCGACGACTACGCCATGTCCGTCCAGCTGCTGACCGAGTACGACCCGCAACCGCCTTAGGGGTCCTTGCACTATGCCCGCCCGGGTCGCGCGGCCTGGCACCGCACCTCGCCGCGTTGCCGAAACGCCCTGGTAGCTCCGCTACCAGGGCGCTCCGGCGCCTTGCGATGCTCCCCCACTGCCTGAACGGCGTGGGAGGTACCCCCAGCACCAGACCACGCGACCTGATCGGACGCTCATAGTGCAAGGACCCCTTAGACGCGGGCTCCCCGCGCAAGGCGCCGGCCCGCCTCGTCGAGGAGTGGCGCCCCAGGAGCCGCTTCATCCTGTCGTAGGCACTCTCCAGCTGAAGCGCGGCCGTCTGCCCTCCAGGAACGCGGCGACCCCCTCGGAGGTGTCGCCGCTGCCGGCCGCCTGTTCGACCCAGTGCGCGTCCCGGTCCGTCCGGCCGTTCGCGAACTCCTTGGCCGCGGCCTGGGTCAGCTGGGAACGGGACACCAGGATCCGGGTCAGCTCGGCGACGCGCTTGTCCAGTTCGCCCTCGGGCAGCACCTCGTCGACGAGTCCGGTGCGCAGCGCCCGCTCCGTGCCGATCAGCTCGCCGGTGAACAGCAGGTACTTCGCGGTGGCCGGCCCCACCAGCGACACCAGCCGCCGGGTGGAGGACGCCGGGTAGACGATGCCGAGCTTCGCGGGGGTCACCCCGAACAGCGCCCCCTCCTCGGCCAGCCGCAGGTCGCAGGCCGCCGCGAGCTGGGCGCCGCCGCCGACGCAGTGACCGCGCACGGCGGCGAGCGTCGGCTTGGGGAACGCGGCGAGGGCCTCCTCGGCCGCCACCGACAGCCCCTGTGCCTCCTGTGGCGAGCCCTGGAGCGTGGAGATGTCGGCACCCGCGCAGAAGGTCGTGCCCTCCCCGGTCAGCACCAGCGCCCGTACCGCCGGGTCACGGGCCAGCCCGTCCAGCAGCGGCGGCAGCGCCCGCCACATCGCGGCCGTCATGGCGTTGCGCTTGGCCGGATGGCGGACGACGACGGTGGCGACCGAGCCGGCGACCCGGTGGGACAACTGGGGCTCCATGGGCCGGATGCTATCCGCCCGGCCAAGCGCTTGCTCACAGGGGGTGCCGGGCCGGGGCGGGGCGATGACGGCACGTACAACCCGAAGAGTTCCCGAAGGCGGCGCGGACCGGGCGGAAACGGTCGCCGCGGCGACGCAGTGATGCGCAAACGGTCGGAAAGTGCTGGAAACCAGCCGACTTGCGTTCAGTCCTTGGGGCCGGGCGCCGCGTTACCAACACTCGACGTGTGGTGACAATCGAGCGCGAGGGCGGCGACTGGGCGATGGACAACCACGGGCGCGGCGACGGGCCGCGCCCAGCGGGTGGCGCGGAGGCCTACCTGGACGCCCCGCCGCCGGATCCGCCGCCGTACGAGGGGGTCTGGCGGTTCACCGCGCCCGCCGTCGACGCCTCGGTCCCGCAGGCCCGGCACGCCGTGCGGGACCTGCTGCGCCGCCAGGGGGTACCGGCCTCGGACGACCTGGTCCACGGGCTGCTGCTGATCGTGTCCGAACTGGTCACGAACGCCGTGCGGCACGCGGCGGTGCTGTCACCGATGCTCGCGGTGGAGGTCGCCGTCGGCGCCGAGTGGCTGCGGGTGTCCGTGGAGGACAACCACCCCTACCGGCCGACCGCGCTGGAGACCGACCACGGACGCACCGGCGGGCGCGGACTGCTGCTGGTCCGGGAGATCGCCCGGGAGGCGGGCGGGGTCTGCGACGTGGAGCACACGGCGAGCGGCGGCAAGGTGATCTGGGCCGCCCTGCCGCTCAAACCCGTCCTGTGACCACGCCACCTCGTTCTGTGACCACGCCATCCGGTCGAGTGACCGCGCCACCCGGTCGCGTGACCGTGCCCCTCGGTCCGGTGACCGCTTCCCCCGGTCCGGTGAGTGTTCCGCCCCGTGCGCTCACCAGCCCGCCGGGCCCGTCAGCTCCCTGATCGCGGGACGCGCGGCGTCCAGCACCGTCATGAACCAGGACGAGAACGTCTCCGTGGCGTGCCGCTCCATGAGCTCCGCGGGCGTCACGAACGCCGTCGCGCCGACCTCCTCCGGGTCCGGCCGCAGCGCGGCCTGCACCAGGCCGACGAAGAGGTGGTTGTACTCCTGCTCCACCAGACCCGACACCGGGTCCGGGTGGTTGTAGCGGACGGTGCCCGCCTCGGCCAGCAGCGAGGGGGAGACCCCGAGCTCCTCGTAGGTCCGCCGGGCCGCCGCCGCGAAGGGCGCCTCGCCCGGGTAGGGGTGGCCGCAGCATGTGTTGGACCAGACCCCCGGGGAGTGGTACTTGCCGAGCGCCCGCTGCTGGAGCAGCAGCCGGCCGTGCTCGTCGAAAAGGAACACGGAGAAGGCGCGGTGCAGCCGCCCCGGCGGCTGATGGGCGGCGAGCTTCTCCGCGGTGCCGATCGTCACGCCGTCCTCGTCGACGAGTTCCAGCAAGATCGCGTCCGCGGTCCCGTTCGACGAGCTGTGCGTCGCGGTGGCAGGTGTGATCGGCATACCCATCCTTCACATCGGTCCTCGAGCCCCAAGTCTGCCGCACGAATCCGGCACTCCCGGCACTTCCCGGCACACCCGCATGTCCCACGCCGCAGCCGTGGGCGGCGGCCGTCACCGGTGGGACGCCGGAAGCGGGATCCGGTAAGTGATCGTGCCCGGCCGGGCCCGCCCGGAACCGTCCGGGCATCTCCGGTACGACCCGAACACGGCTTCAGTGGCACAGGCGCGCCTCGTGCTCCGCGTGCCCGCTCGGCTCCAGCTGGAAGGTGCAGTGCTCCACGTCGAAGTGGTGGCCGAGGCAGCCCTGCAACTCGTGCAGCAGCTTCTCGTGGCCGATGGCGCTGAGCACCTCGGAGCTGACGACCACGTGCGCGGACAGCACCGGAAGGCCGGAGGTGATCGTCCAGGCGTGCAGGTCGTGCACGTCCTCGACGCCGCCCAGGGCCAGGATGTGCGCCCGTACCTCGGCCATGTCGACGTTCTTCGGGGCCGCCTCCAGCAGCACTTCGAGGGTCTCGCGCAGCAGCTTGACGGTGCGCGGCACGATCAGCAGGCCGATGGCGAGGGAGGCGATGGGGTCGGCGGCCTGCCAGCCGGTGAGCAGGATCACCGCCGCGGAGATCATGACCGCCAGCGAGCCGAGCGCGTCCGCGGCGACCTCCAGGAACGCGGCGCGCACGTTCAGGCTCTCCTTCTGGCCGCGCATCAGCAGCGTCAGGGAGACCGAGTTCGCCACCAGGCCGAACAGACCGAACACGATCATCAGCCCGCCATGGGTGCCGGCCGGGGACAGGAACCGCTGGACGGCCTCGTACAGGACGTAGCCGCCGACGCCGAGCAGCAGCAGGCAGTTGGCGAGCGCGGCGAGGATCTCGGCCCGCGCGTAGCCGAAGGTGCGGTTCCGGCTCGGCGGCCGGTTCGCGAAGTGGATCGCCAGCAGCGCCATGCCGAGCCCGAGGGCGTCCGTCGCCATGTGGGCGGCGTCCGCGACCAGCGCGAGCGAGTCCGCGAGCACACCACCGACGATCTCCACCACCATCACGGCGAGCGTGATCCCCAGCGCGACGCGCAGCGTGCCGCGGTGCGCCGCCGCGACCGTACCGCCCGCGCCGTGTGTGTGCCCGTGGTCGTGACCGGCCCCCATGAGACTGACCGCCCTCCTGTGTTCCGTCCCGGGATCACAGTGAACTACGGGTGGGGGGTATCGGGCAACGCGGCACTGAACACCGTTGTCATGAGCCCTGACCTGCGTAAACGAAGCGCAGGTCAGGACGCGTGACCGCTCAGCCGCCGTGGTGCAGCCTCCACCCCCGCCACGCCGAGGAGACCATCTCGAGTACCCCGCGCCGTGCCCGCCAGCCCAGCTCCGCGGCGGCCCGCTCGGCCGAGGCGACGGCGCGTGGCGCGTCCCCCGGGCGGCGGCCTTCGACCAGTGGTGCCCGCCGGTCCCCGGTGACCTCGCCGACGACCGCGATCAGCTCACGCACCGACACGCCCTCACCGCGCCCGACGTTCAGCGTCAGATCGCCGGTGACGTCCGGGCCGGCGAGCCGCCGGGCGGCTGCCAGGTGCGCGTCGGCGAGGTCGGCCACGTGAATGTAGTCGCGCACGCACGTGCCGTCCGGCGTCGGGTAGTCGTCGCCGAAGATCCGCGGGGCCTCACCACGGGTGAGACGGTCGAAGACCATGGGCACGATGTTGAAGACACCGGTGTCGGCGAGTTCCGGGGCGGCGGCGCCGGCCACGTTGAAGAAGCGCAGACAGGTGGTCGCGATGCCGTGCGCCTGCCCCGCCGCCCTGACCAGCCACTCCCCGGCGAGCTTCGTCTCACCGTAGGGGTTCACCGGGGCGCACGGGGTGTCCTCCGTGATGAGGTCCACGTCCGGGTTGCCGTAGACGGCCGCGGAGGAGGAGAACAGCAGGCGCCGGATTCCGGCCTCGGCCACCGCGTCGAGCAGGATCGCGAGGCCGCCGACGTTCTCCTGGTAGTAGCGGGCCGGCTCCGCCACCGACTCGGCGACCTGCTTGCGCGCGGCGAGGTGCACCACACCGGTCACCTCGTGCTCGGCCAGCACCCGCTTGAGCAGCTGCCGGTCCAGCGACGACCCCCGGACGAGCGGTACGTCCGCCGGAAGTCGCGCCGCGTGCCCGGCCGACAGGTCGTCGAGCGCGACCACCCGTTCCCCGGCCCCGGCCATGACCCTGGCCACATGTGCCCCGATGTACCCGGCTCCGCCGGTGATCAGCCATGTCATGGTCGTCCACCCTATTCCGGACCCTCGTCCGATCCGGGAAGCAGGGGCCGGCGGTGGACATATGCGGAGGTATGCCTGATCTCGTACGGAGCTTGTGGCCCGACCTCCCGATCGACGATGATGATCGCGGCCAAGGCCTGCGGCACGCCCCGTCGATCGGCCCGTGAACGGCCGGTGAACGAGGGCTTCCGGGTATCCGATAGCCTCTGCCGACATGCCGCCCGGGTGCCATCAGGCCAACGGCGCCCCCCACCATGCACATGACCGGCGCGGACGCGTCGGCACCAGGGAGTGAGTTCGGTTGTCGACCGCCATCCTCACCGGCCGGCCGGTGCCCGGATCGTCGATCGAGGACGATCTGCGGTCCCTCGGCTTCGACGTGCGGATCGCCGTCGACGTCTCCGCCGCCGAGACCCTGCTCGCGCGGGTGCCCGGCGACCAGCGGGTCGCCGTCGTCGACGCCGGGTTCGTCGGCCATCCGCACGCCCTGCGCCTGGGGCTGACCGACCCCCGCTACCCGCTCGCCGCCGTCCCCGGCGCCGTGACGGCGCAGCCGGACGGCCGGCAGGCGCTGACCCGCGCGATGGCCCGGGAGAACTCCGCCGGCGGCGGCACCGCGGTCGCGGTCGACAGCCTCGCCGACCGGATCACCGCCGCCCTGGAGGCCGACGGCGCCGGCGTGCACCACCCCGTACTCGGCAGCCTCGTCGCCGTCGTCCCCGCCGACCCGCAGGCCCGCAACGAGGCACGGCAGGCCGTCGCCGCCGTGGACGACGAGGCGGTCCGCCTGAAGTCGGCCGTCAAGGCCCACGACGGCTTCTTCACCACCTTCTTCATCAGCCCGTACTCGCGCTACATCGCCCGCTGGTGCGCACGCCGCGGCCTGACCCCCAACCAGGTCACCACCGCGTCCCTGCTCACCGCGCTCATAGCGGCCGGCTGCGCCGCCACCGGCACCCGCGGCGGGTTCGTCGCCGCCGGAGTGCTCCTGATCGCCTCGTTCGTCCTGGACTGCACGGACGGACAGCTCGCCCGCTACTCGCTGCAGTACTCCACCCTCGGCGCCTGGCTGGACGCCACCTTCGACCGGGCCAAGGAGTACGCCTACTACGCCGGACTCGCCCTCGGCGCCGCCCGCGGCGGCGACGACGTGTGGGCCCTCGCGCTCGGCGCCATGGTCCTGCAGTCCTGCCGGCACGTGGTCGACTTCTCCTTCACCGAGGCCAACCACGACGCCACCGCCAACACCAGCCCCACCGCCGCCCTCTCCGACAAGCTCGACAGCGTCGGCTGGACGGTCTGGCTGCGCCGGATGATCGTCCTGCCCATCGGCGAGCGCTGGGCGATGATCGCGATCCTCACGGCGGCCACCACCCCCCGCATCACCTTCTACGCGCTGCTCATCGGCTGCGCCTTCGCGGCCGCGTACACGGCCGCGGGCCGCGTCCTGCGCTCGGTGGCCCGCAGGGCCACCCGCACCGACCGCGCCGCGGAGGCGCTCGCCGACCTCGCCGACGGCGGACTGCTGACCGAGGGCCTGAGCCGTCTGTTCGGCAGGGCCGCCGGCCGGCTGCCCGGCTTCGTCCCGCCGGCCGCCGCCCTCCTCGGCGGCCTCGCCGTCACCGGCACCGCCGCCCTGACCGGTTTCGGCGGCCCCTGGCCGGTCCTCGGCGCCGTCGTGTACGTCCTCACCTCGGCCCTCGCCGTCGCGCGCCCCCTCAAGGGCACCCTGGACTGGCTGGTCCCGCCGTTCTTCCGCGCCGCCGAATACGGCACCGTGCTGGCACTGGCCGCCGAAGCCGACGTGAACGGAGCCCTGCCGGCGGCTTTCGGGCTGGTTGCGGCCGTCGCCTACCATCACTACGACACGGTGTACCGCATCCGCGGCGACGCCGGAGCGCCACCGGCCCTGCTGGTGCGCGCCATAGGGGGGCAGGAGGGGCGGACGTTGCTCGTCACCGTGCTTGCCGCACTGCTCACCGCTGCTCAGTTCAAGGTCGCGCTCACGGCTCTCGCCGTGCTCGTGGCCGTGGTGGTGCTCACCGAGAGCATCCGCTTCTGGGTGTCCGCAGGGGCGCCCGCTGTACACGACGAAGGAGAACCCGCATGATCGGCCTCGTGCTGGCGGCCGGCGCCGGACGGCGCCTGCGCCCCTACACCGACACCCTGCCCAAGGCGCTGGTGCCGGTGGGGCCCGAGGGCACGGAGGACAGCCTGACGGTGCTGGACCTCACGCTGGGCAACTTCGCCGAGGTGGGCCTGACCGAGGTCGCCGTCATCGTCGGCTACCGCAAGGAGGCCGTGTACGAGCGCAAGGCGGCCCTGGAGCAGAAGTACGGGGTGAAGCTCACCCTGATCGACAACGACAAGGCCGAGGAGTGGAACAACGCCTACTCCCTGTGGTGCGGCCGTGACGCCCTGAAGGACGGCGTGATCCTCGCCAACGGCGACACCGTCCACCCGGTCTCCGTCGAGAAGACCCTGCTGGCCGCCCGCGGCGACGGCAAGAAGATCATCCTGGCCCTGGACACGGTCAAGCGGCTCGCCGACGAGGAGATGAAGGTCGTCGTCGACCCCGACAAGGGCGCCCGGAAGATCACCAAGCTGATGGACCCGGCCGAGGCGACCGGCGAGTACATCGGCGTCACGCTGATCGAGGGCGAGGCGGCCGGGGAGCTGGCCGACGCGCTGAAGGCGACCTTCGAGCGCGACCCGCAGCTGTACTACGAGGACGGCTACCAGGAGCTCGTCAACCGCGGCCTGAAGATCGACGTGGCCCCGATCGGCGACGTGAAGTGGGTCGAGATCGACAACCACGACGACCTCGCCAAGGGCCGGGAGATCGCGTGCCAGTACTGACCCGGCTCATTCCGACGCCGGTCGCCGTCGACATCCGTCCGGGCGCCCTGAACGACCTGGCGAGCGTGCTCGCCGACGAGCGCGTCTCGCACTCGGGGCGCCTGGCCGTCGCGGTCAGCAACGGCTCGGGCGCCCGGCTGCGCGAGCAGATCGCCCCGTCGCTGCCCGGTGCCACCTGGTACGAGGTCGGCGGCGGCACCCTCGACGACGCCATCCGGCTGGCCGGCCAGATGAAGTCCGGCCGCTACGACGCCGTGGTCGGCCTCGGCGGCGGGAAGATCATCGACTGCGCCAAGTTCGCCGCCGCGCGCGTCGGCCTGCCGCTGGTCGCCGTGCCCACGAACCTCGCCCACGACGGCCTGTGCTCTCCGGTCGCCACCCTCGACAACGACGCGGGCCGCGGCTCGTACGGCGTGCCGAACCCGATCGCGGTGGTCATCGACCTGAACGTGATCCGCGAGGCACCGGCGCGCTTCGTGCGCTCCGGCATCGGGGACGCCGTCTCGAACATCTCCGCGGTCGCGGACTGGGAGCTGGCCAACCGGGTCAACGGCGAGAAGATAGACGGCCTCGCCGCCGCCATGGCCCGGCAGGCCGGCGAGGCGGTGCTGCGCCACCCGGGCGGCATCGGCGACAACGGCTTCCTGCAGGTGCTCGCCGAGGCGCTGGTGCTCAGCGGCATCGCCATGTCGGTGTCGGGAGACTCACGGCCGTCCTCCGGGGCCTGCCACGAGATCAACCACGCCTTCGACCTGCTGTACCCGCAGCGCGCCGCGAGCCACGGCGAGCAGTGCGGACTGGGCGCGGCCTTCGCGATGTACCTGCGCGGGGCCCACGAGGAGTCGGCCTTCATGGTCGATGTGCTGCGCCGCCACGGGCTGCCCGTGCTGCCGGAGGAGATCGGCTTCACCGTGGACGAGTTCGTCCGCGTCGTGGAGTTCGCCCCGGAGACCCGGCCCGGCCGCTACACGATCCTCGAACACCTCGACCTGAAGACCGACCAGATCAAGGACCTCTACGCCGACTATGTCAAGGCCATCGGTAGCTGAACTCAGACCGGTCGTCCACCCCGCGGGGGTCAAGGACCGGCGCAGCGGCGAACACTGGGCGGGACGCCTCTACATGCGCGAGGTGTCCCTGCGGATCGACCGCTACCTGGTGGGCACCACGGTCACGCCCAACCAGCTCACCTACCTGATGACCGTGTTCGGCGTCCTGGCGGCCCCGGCCCTGCTGGTGCCGGGGATCTGGGGCGCCGTGCTCGGCGTGGTGGCGGTCCAGCTGTACCTGCTGCTGGACTGCGTCGACGGTGAGGTGGCGCGCTGGAAGCAGCAGTTCTCGCTCGGCGGCGTCTATCTCGACCGGGTCGGGGCGTATCTCACCGACGCGGCGGTCCTCGTCGGGCTGGGGCTGCGCGCCGCCGACCTGTGGGGAGGCGGGCGGATCGACTGGCTGTGGGCCTTCCTGGGGACCCTGGCCGCGCTCGGCGCGATCCTGATCAAGGCCGAGACCGACCTCGTCGGCGTCGCCCGCCATCAGGGCGGGCTGCCGCCGGTGAAGGAGGCCGCGGCCGAGCCGCGCTCGTCCGGGATGGCGCTGGCCCGCCGGGCCGCGGCGGCGCTGAAGTTCCACCGGCTGATCCTCGGGATCGAGGCCTCGCTGCTGATCCTGGTCCTCGCGATCGTCGACCAGGCCCGGGGGGATCTGTTCTTCACGCGGCTCGGGACCGCGGTGCTGGCCGGCATCGCGCTGGTGCAGACGCTGCTGCACCTGGTGTCCATCCTCGCCTCCAGCAGGCTGCGGTGAGCGCCGTGGCCAGGTCGCCGAAGGTCGGGGCCGTCGTCATCACCATGGGCAACCGTCCCGACGAGCTCAGGGCACTGCTCGACTCGGTCGCCAAGCAGGACGGCGACCCGGTCGAGGTGGTGGTCGTCGGCAACGGCTCGCCCGTGCCGGACGTCCCCGAGGGCGTCCGGACCATCGAGCTGCCCGAGAATCTGGGCATCCCCGGTGGCCGCAACGTCGGCATCGAGGCCTTCGGCCCGGGCGGCCGCGACGTCGACATCCTGCTGTTCCTCGACGACGACGGCCTGCTCGCCCGGCACGACACCGCCGAGCTGTGCCGTCGGGCGTTCGCGGCCGATCCGGAGCTGGGCATCATCAGCTTCCGTATCGCCGACCCGGAGACCGGGCAGACCCAGCGCCGCCATGTGCCGCGGCTGCGGGCCTCCGACCCGATGCGCTCCTCCCGGGTCACCACCTTCCTCGGCGGCGCCAACGCCGTCCGTACGAAGGTCTTCGCGGACGTCGGCGGCCTGCCGGACGAGTTCTTCTACGCGCACGAGGAGACCGACCTGGCCTGGCGGGCCCTCGACGCGGGCTGGATGATCGACTACCGGTCGGACATGGTGCTGTACCACCCGGCGACAGCGCCCTCGCGGCACGCGGTCTACCACCGCTTGGTCGCCCGCAACCGGGTCTGGCTGGCCCGCCGGAACCTCCCGGCCCCGCTGGTGCCGGTCTACCTGGGAGTCTGGCTGCTGCTCACCCTCGCCCGCCGCCCCTCGCGCCCGGCCCTGAAGGCCTGGTTCGGGGGCTTCAGGGAGGGGTGGACCGCGCCGTGCGGGCCGCGCCGGCCCATGAAGTGGCGTACGGTGTGGCGGCTCACCCGACTGGGCCGGCCGCCGGTCATCTGACAAGCTCGTTCCCTGGGAGCACCGGCCGGCCACCGCCGGCCGTGCTCGCGCCAGGCCCGTGGCCCGCACGGGCTGCGCATCTCGAAGACGAAAGTATCCACTTGTGAGTGAGACAACGCATGACGGCGGCGTCGCCCTCGGCGCGGCGCCGTCGCCCGACGAGGGACTCCCGGCGGCCCGGCTCGCCGCCAAGTACGGGCTGTCCGTCAGCGGCGCCCGGCCCCCGCTCATGGAGTACGTACGCCAGCTGTGGGGCCGGCGCCACTTCATCCTGGCCTTCTCCCAGGCGAAGCTGACCGCCCAGTACAGCCAGGCCAAGCTCGGCCAGGTCTGGCAGGTGGCCACCCCGCTGCTGAACGCGGCCGTCTACTACTTCATCTTCGGCGTCATCCTCAAGGCCAGCCGGGGCATGGGCCACGACACGTACATCCCGTTCCTGGTGATCGGTGTGTTCGTGTTCACCTTCACCCAGAGCTCGGTCATGGCGGGCGTGCGGGCCATCTCCGGCAACCTCGGCCTGGTGCGCGCGCTGCACTTCCCGCGCGCCTCCCTGCCGATCTCGTTCGCGCTCCAGCAGCTCCAGCAGCTGCTGTTCTCGATGATCGTGGTGTTCCTCGTCGCGGTCGGGTTCGGCAACTTCCCGCGCCTGTCGTGGCTGCTGATCGTGCCGGCGCTGGTGCTGCAGTTCCTGTTCAACTCCGGCCTGGCCCTGGTCCTGGCCCGGATGGGGGCCAAGACCCCCGACCTCGCCCAGCTGATGCCGTTCATCATGCGCACCTGGATGTACGCCTCGGGCGTGATGTTCTCCATCAGCGGCATGCTGGCCGGCAAGCCGGAGTGGGTGATCCGCGCGATGCAGGCCAACCCCGCCGCGGTCTACATGGACCTCGTGCGCTTCGCGCTGATCGACGGCTACGGCGCCTCGCACCTCCCGCCGCACGTGTGGGGACTCGCCCTGTTCTGGGCCGTGGTCGTCTTCGTGGGCGGCTTCGTGTACTTCTGGAAGGCGGAGGAGAGGTACGGCCGTGGCTGAGCAGAGGTCCGGCAGGGACGCCGCGCGCAGGGACGGGGCACGGGTGCCCACCGTCATCGCGGACGAGCTGCACATCGTCTACCGCGTCAACGGTGCCAAGTCCGGCAAGGGCAGCGCCACCGCCGCCCTCAGCCGCATCGTCAAGCGGGGCCCCGCCGACTCGGCGCGGGGCGTGCGCAAGGTGCACGCCGTGAAGGGCGTGTCCTTCGTCGCCTACCGCGGCGAAGCCATCGGTCTGATCGGCTCCAACGGCTCGGGCAAGTCCACCCTGCTGCGTGCCATCGCCGGCCTGCTGCCCGCCGAGAAGGGCAGGGTCTACACCGACGGCCAGCCCTCGCTGCTCGGTGTGAACGCGGCGCTGATGAACGACCTCACCGGTGAGCGCAACGTCATCCTGGGCGGTCTCGCCATGGGCATGTCCCGCGAGGAGATCAGGTCCCGCTACCAGCAGATCGTCGACTTCTCCGGCATCAACGAGAAGGGCGACTTCATCACGCTGCCGATGCGGACGTACTCCTCCGGCATGGCGGCCCGGCTGCGGTTCTCCATCGCCGCCGCCAAGGACCACGACGTCCTCATGATCGACGAGGCGCTGGCCACCGGTGACCGCGCCTTCCAGAGGCGGTCCGAGGAGCGGATCCGGGAGCTGCGCAAGGAGGCCGGCACCGTCTTCCTGGTCAGCCACAACAACAAGTCGATCCGGGACACCTGCGACCGGGTGTTGTGGCTGGAGCGCGGGGAACTCCGCATGGACGGGCCCACCGAAGAGGTGCTGAAGGAGTACGAGAAGTTCACGGGCAAGTAGTCCGCGCCTCACGGGCCCCACTGGAACTGTTCCGGTGGGGCCCGGCGTCTGCAAAGGAAAGGTCAACTCCCGTGGAGCCAAGGAATCTTGACATCGATCGGTGTGTTGTTGTGATCTGCGGGACACCCCCGTGAGGCTCGCTGCGTTGTACAACGTAAGCTGTACCGGTCCCGGAAAGCGGCAAGTGGGGAGATAATGCGCGACACCCTCCGCCAGGGCCGCCGCCCGGGCGGCCGGGCGGCGTGTCCGAAATAGTGTGTGTTGGGTCGGCAGTGTAGAACGGGAGATGTGACGGCAATGGCTACGGAAACTCCCCAGCTCAACGCAGCATGTGCCGTCCACGCCCCGGGCAGCGGACGATGACGCGAACAACAGCGGCGCTCCACCCGGAGCGCGCCACCCTAGACAAGGCCGCGGGCGAGAACTTCCCCGTGGCACCGTTCTTCCTGCCCCGTGACTGGCGCCTCGACCTCATGGCCGTCTACGGCTTCGCCCGACTGGTCGACGACATCGGCGACGGCGATCTGGCCCCCGGCGGCGCCGACGCCCGCCTGCTCGGCGTGTCGCCCGAGGAGGCCTCGGACCGGCTGGTCCTGCTCGACGCCTTCGAGACCGATCTGCGCCGGGTCTTCGGCGGCACGCCGCGCCACCCCCTGCTGCGCCGGCTCCAGCCCACCGTCCGTCGCCGCGCGCTGAGCCCCGAGCCGTTCCTCGGCCTGATCGCCGCCAACCGCCAGGACCAGCTCGTCTCCCGCTACGAGACCTACGACGACCTCCTCGCCTACTGCGAACTGTCCGCCAACCCCGTCGGCCGCCTCGTCCTCGCCGTCACCGGAACCTCCACCCCCGAGCGGATCCGCCGGTCCGACGCGATCTGCACCGCCCTGCAGATCGCCGAGCACCTCCAGGACGTCAAGGAGGACCTCGGCCGCGACCGCGTCTACCTGCCCGCCGCGGACATGAAACGCTTTCACGTCCAGGAGGCGGATCTCGCCGCGCCCACGGCGGGCGCATCGGTGCGCGCCCTGGTCGCCTACGAAGCGGAACGCGCCCGTGAACTCCTGAATGAAGGCGCCCCCCTGGTGGGTAGCGTCCACGGCAGGTTGAAGCTGCTGCTCGCAGGGTTCGTGGCGGGGGGAAGGGCGGCGATCGGCGCGATCGCCGCCGCCGAATACGACGTACTTCCCGGCCCGCCCAAGCCCGGCAAGGTCCAGTTGCTGCGCGAGGTGGGCGTGACTCTGCGAGGAGAGGGGTGATCCGGGCCGTGGAGTCGGAACAGCACGCGTCCGCACCGGTACTCGCCGCCTACAGCTACTGCGAGGCCGTGACCGGACAGCAGGCCCGCAACTTCGCCTACGGCATCAGGCTGCTGCCCACGCCCAAGCGCCGCGCGATGTCCGCGCTGTACGCGTTCTCCCGGCGCGTCGACGACATCGGTGACGGCGCGCTGGCGGACGAGGTCAAGGTCGCCCGGCTGCAGGACACACGGGCGCTGCTCGACCGCATCCGCGACGGCGCCGTCGAGGACGACGACACCGACCCCGTCGCGGTCGCCCTCGCCCACGCCTCGCGCGCCTTCCCGATCCCGCTCGGCGGCCTGGACGAACTCATCGACGGCGTCCTGAAGGACGTGCGCGGCGAGACCTACGAGACCTGGGACGACCTGAAGGTCTACTGCCGCTGCGTGGCCGGCGCCATCGGACGGCTCTCGCTCGGCGTCTTCGGCACCGAACCGGGCGCGCGCGGCGCCGAACGCGCCCCCGAGTACGCCGACACGCTCGGCCTGGCGCTGCAACTGACCAACATCCTCAGAGACATCCGCGAGGACGCCGCGGGCGGCCGCACCTACCTGCCGGCCGACGACCTGGCCAAGTTCGGCTGCTCGGCCGGATTCCACGGCCCGACCCCGCCGGAGGGCTCCGACTTCGCCGGCCTGGTCCACTTCGAAGTACGGCGCGCCCGCGCCCTGTTCGCCGAGGGCTACCAGCTGCTGCCCATGCTGGACCGGCGCAGCGGGGCATGCGTGGCCGCCATGGCCGGCATCTACCGCCGCCTGCTCGACCGCATCGAGCGCGATCCGGAGGCCGTGCTGCGCGGCCGGGTCTCCCTGCCCGGACGCGAGAAGGCGTACGTCGCCGTCCGCGGGCTGTCCGGACTGGACACCCGGCACGTGACCCGGCAGACCCTCAGGAGGCGCGCCTGATGGCCGAGCGCATCCGGACCGGCACCCCGGCCGGCGACCCGTGGGCAACCCCGCGGACCCGGACCGCGTCACTGACGGCGACGGCCGGCCGCGGCGCACCCGCGCACCGCGGCGGACGCACAGGGGAGGGCGCGCGATGACCGACGGCACACGACCGGACGCCGGCCTCACCACGGCCTCAGCGCCCTCCGGACGGCATGCGGTGGTGATCGGCGGCGGACTGGCTGGCCTGACCGCCGCTCTCGCGCTCGCCGACGCCGGTGTGCGCGTGACCCTGCTGGAGGGCCGGCCTCGCCTGGGCGGCCTCGCCTTCTCCTTCCGGCGCGGCGACCTCACCGTCGACAACGGCCAGCACGTGTACCTGCGCTGCTGCACCGCCTACCGCTGGTTCCTCGACCGCATCGGCGGTGCCGCGCTCGCCCCGCTGCAGGACCGCCTCGACGTGCCCGTCCTCGACCTGGACCGGCCCGAGGGACGCAGGCTCGGCAGACTGCGGCGCGACGCGCTGCCCGTACCCCTGCACCTGGGGCGCAGCCTCGCCACCTACCCGCACCTGTCCCTGGCCGAGCGCGCCCGCGTCGGGCGTGCCGCGCTCGCCCTGAAGGCCCTCGACCCGGCCGACCCGGCCCTGGACGCCCAGGACTTCGGCAGCTGGCTGACCGCGCACGGCCAGTCGGCGCGTGCCGTCGAGGCACTGTGGGACCTCGTAGGGGTCGCCACCCTCAACGCGGTCGCCTCCGACGCCTCACTGGGGCTGGCCGCGATGGTGTTCAAGACCGGTCTGCTGTCCGACCCGGGAGCGGCCGACATCGGCTGGGCCCGCGTCCCGCTGGGCGAACTGCACGACCGTCTGGCCCGCAAGGCGCTCGACTCCGCGGGCGTTCGTACCGAGGTCCGTTCACGCGTCACCTCCGTCTCCACAAACGAAAACGGCGGCTGGAGCGTTCAGGTTCCCGGCGAGCGGATCGACGCCGACGCGGTCGTCCTCGCCGTACCGCAGCGCGAGGCGTACGACCTGCTGCCGCCGGGCGCCCTGGACGCCCCCGAGCGGCTGCTGGACATCGGCACCGCGCCGATCCTCAACGTCCACGTCGTCTACGACCGCAAGGTGCTCGCCCGGCCCTTCGTCGCCGCCCTCGGCACCCCCGTGCAGTGGGTCTTCGACCGCACCGAGGCCTCCGGGCTGAAGCGCGGTCAGTACCTGGCGCTGTCCCAGTCGGTGGCCCAGGACGAGATCGACGCGCCCGTCGCCGTGCTGCGCGAGCGCTATCTGCCCGAGCTGAGGCGGATGCTGCCCACCGCACGCGACGCCGAGGTGCTCGACTTCTTCGTGACCCGGGAGCGCACGGCGACGTTCGCCCCGTCCCCCGGCGTCGGGCGGCTGCGGCCCGGCGCCCGCACCAAGGCCCCCGGCCTGTACCTGGCCGGAGCGTGGACCGCCACCGGGTGGCCCGCGACCATGGAGAGTGCGGTCCGCAGTGGTGTCGGCGCGGCGGACGCCGCGCTGGGCGCCCTGGGCCGGCCCCGACCGAGCCGTCTCTTCGCGTTCGAGGAGACGGCCTCCCGGCCCTCGCCGGGAGACATCCCCCGGCCTCCCGGCCGACGCCCGGACGTGACCGGAGCGTCCGTGCGAGGGGGGATCCGATGAAGGTCGACCAGCAACCCGCGGCAGGCCCCCGCACCTCCGGCACCGCGACAAGAGGAGAGACTGTGCCCACTGAGTCCCCGGCCCCGACGGCCGCTCGGAGGACCGCGGTGGACGTGACCGCGCTGTTGGAGCGCGGCCGGACCCTGGCCACGCCGGTCCTGCGGGCCGCCGTCGACCGACTGGCCCCTCCCATGGACACCGTTGCCGCCTACCACTTCGGCTGGATCGACGCCGCGGGCAACCCGGCGCACGGGGACGGCGGCAAGGCCGTGCGCCCCGCCCTGGCCGTGCTCTCCGCCGAGGTCACCGGCGCCGCCCCCGAGGCCGGCGTGCCGGGCGCGGTCGCCGTCGAACTCGTCCACAACTTCTCGCTGCTGCACGACGACCTGATGGACGGCGACGAACAGCGCCGCCACCGCGACACCGTCTGGAAGGTGCACGGCCCCGCCCAGGCCATCCTCGTCGGCGACGCCCTGTTCGCGCTGGCCAACGAGGTCCTGCTGGAGCTCGGCACCGTCGAGGCCGGCCGCGCCACCCGCCGGCTGACCAGCGCCACCCGCGCCCTGATCGACGGTCAGGCCCAGGACATCTCCTACGAGCACCGCGACCGGGTCAGCGTCGCCGAGTGCCTGGAGATGGAGGGCAACAAGACCGGCGCCCTGCTCGCCTGCGCCTGTTCCATCGGCGCGGTGCTCGGCGGCGCGGACGACGCCACCGCCGACACGCTGGAGAAGTACGGCTACCACCTCGGCCTGGCCTTCCAGGCCGTCGACGACCTCCTCGGCATCTGGGGCGACCCGGACGCCACCGGCAAGCAGACCTGGAGCGACCTGCGCCAGCGCAAGAAGTCCCTGCCGGTCGTGGCCGCCCTCGCGGCGGGCGGAGAAGCCTCCGAGCGGCTCGGCGAGATCCTCGCCGCCGACGCCAAGAGCAGCGACTTCGAGAACTTCTCCGAGGAGGAGTTCGCGGCCCGCGCCGCCCTCATCGAGGAGGCGGGCGGCCGCGAGTGGACGGCCGAGGAGGCGCGCCGCCAGCACACCATCGCCATCGAAGCCCTCGACGCCGTCGACATGCCCGACCGGGTACGGGCCGCGTTCACGGCGCTCGCCGACTTCGTCGTCGTACGAAAGAGATGATCACTATCGGTCGAAGCACCCTCGCGTAGTCGCCGGCCGGTGCCGGAAGGTATCGGGCACCGGCCGACGGCGGACCCACAGCAGCACGACTTGCACGACTGCACGAAGGGGAAGCCATGACAGCGACGACCGACGGAAGCACCGGGGCGACACTGCCGACCCGCGCTGCCGCGGCCAGCGACACCGCACTCACCACCCCCGAGGCGACCGGGGTACACCAAGCCGCCGCCCACGCCGTCCGGCGCGCCACCGACTTCCTGCTCTCGCAGCAGGACACCGAGGGCTGGTGGAAGGGCGACCTCGAGACCAACGTCACGATGGACGCCGAGGACCTGCTGCTGCGCCAGTTCCTGGGCATCAGGGACGAGGAGACCACCCGCGCCGCCGCCCTCTTCATCCGCGGCGAGCAGCGCGAGGACGGCACCTGGGCCACCTTCTACGGCGGCCCCGGCGAGCTGTCCACCACCATCGAGGCCTACGTCGGCCTCCGCCTGGCCGGCGACGCCCCCGACGCCCCCCACATGGCGAAGGCCTCGGCATGGATCCGCGAGCAGGGCGGCATCGCCGCCTCCCGCGTCTTCACCCGGATCTGGCTCGCCCTGTTCGGCTGGTGGAAGTGGGAGGACCTGCCCGAACTCCCGCCGGAACTCATCTACTTCCCGACCTGGGTGCCGCTCAACATCTACGACTTCGGCTGCTGGGCCCGGCAGACCATCGTGCCGCTCACCATCGTCTCCGCCAAGCGGCCGGTGCGCCCCGCGCCCTTCCCGCTCGACGAGCTGCACACCGATCCCCGCGTGCCCAACCCACCCCGGCCGCTCGCCCCGGCCGCGAGCTGGGACGGCGCCTTCCAGCGCATCGACAAGGCTCTGCACGCCTACCGCAGGGTCGCCCCGAAGCGGCTGCGCCGGGCCGCCATGAACACCGCCGCCCGCTGGATCATCGAACGGCAGGAGAACGACGGCTGCTGGGGCGGCATCCAGCCCCCGGCCGTGTACTCGGTCATCGCGCTGCACCTGCTGGGCTACGACCTCGAGCACCCGGTGATGCGCGCGGGCCTTCAGTCGCTGGACCGTTTCGCCGTGTGGCGCGAGGACGGCGCCCGGATGATCGAGGCCTGCCAGTCGCCGGTGTGGGACACCTGCCTGGCCACCATCGCGCTCGCCGACGCGGGTGTGCCCGCCGACCATCCGCAGTTGGTGAAGGCCGCCGACTGGATGCTCGGCGAGCAGATCGTGCGCCCGGGCGACTGGTCGGTGCGCCGCCCGGGGCTGCCGCCGGGCGGATGGGCGTTCGAGTTCCACAACGACAACTACCCCGACATCGACGACACCGCCGAGGTCGTCCTCGCGCTGCGCCGGGTCAGGCACCACGACCCGGAGCGGCTGGAGAAGGCGATCGGGCGGGGCGTCCGCTGGAACCTCGGGATGCAGTCGAAGAACGGCGCCTGGGGCGCCTTCGACGTCGACAACACCAGTCCCTTCCCCAACCGCCTGCCCTTCTGCGACTTCGGCGAGGTCATCGACCCGCCGTCGGCCGACGTCACCGCGCACGTGGTGGAGATGCTCGCGGTCGAGGGCCTCGGCCACGACCCGCGCACCCGGCGCGGCATCCAGTGGCTGCTGGCCGAACAGGAGCCGGACGGCTCGTGGTTCGGCCGCTGGGGCGTCAACTACGTGTACGGCACCGGGTCCGTCGTCCCCGCCCTGACCGCCGCCGGCCTGCCCGGCTCCCACCCGGCGATCCGCCGCGCGGTGGCCTGGCTGGAGAGCGTGCAGAACGACGACGGCGGCTGGGGCGAGGACCTGCGCTCCTACAAGTACGTCAAGGAGTGGAGCGGCAAGGGCGCCTCCACCGCCTCGCAGACCGCGTGGGCGCTGATGGCCCTGCTCGCGGCGGGGGAGAAGGAGTCCAAGACGGTCGAGCGCGGCATCGAGTGGCTCGCCGCCACCCAGCGGGAGGACGGCTCCTGGGACGAGCCGTACTTCACCGGCACCGGCTTCCCCTGGGACTTCTCCATCAACTACCACCTCTACCGGCAGGTCTTCCCGCTCACCGCGCTCGGCCGGTACGTCCACGGCGAACCCTTCGCCGACCGGCTCCGAGGGGAGAAGCCCCCCGCCGAGGCCAAGGGGAGCTGATGACCACACAGCCCGCCCCGGCCCCGCTGCTGATCGCCTGCGCGCTCGGCATCGAGCACCTCGCCCTGCGCATGAGCGACAGAAGCGGGGCAGGCGGGCCGGTGACCGTCCTGCGCACCGGCATGGGACCCAGGGCGG
Organism: Streptomyces sp. MK7; assembly: GCF_032658145.1. Classification (NCBI taxonomy): domain Bacteria; kingdom Bacillati; phylum Actinomycetota; class Actinomycetes; order Kitasatosporales; family Streptomycetaceae; genus Streptomyces; species Streptomyces sp. MK7. Next base: position 60,386 of record NZ_JAVACL010000026.1, on the reverse strand, counting down.
CGGAACGGTCCGTCACCGGGGTCCTCGGCGACCCGGTGCTGAGCCGGGCCGCCGTGCTGGCCACGGGTTTCTGCGCCGGACTCGCCCCCGGCATGCACCCCGGCGACCTGGTCGTCGCCGAGGAGACCCGGGACCCGCTCGGCACCGTCCCCTGCGTCGGCACCGAACTGCTCGTCAAGGAACTCGCCCGCACCCTGCCCGGCCGCGCCGTCCACACCGGGCCGCTCACCGGCTCCGACCACGTGGTCCGCGGTCACGACGAGCGGTCCGAACTGCGCGCCACCGGCGCGATCGCGGTCGACATGGAGTCCGCGGCCACGCTTCTGAGCGCCGTGCGCACGGGCGCGCGGCCGGTTGCGGCCGTCCGAGTGGTCGTGGACGCTCCGGAACATGAACTCGTCCGTATCGGCACGGTGCGCGGTGGTATATCGGCTTTCCGCGTTCTTCGTTCCGTCCTACCGACTTTCTTTGAATGGCACCGTAATGTGCTGCTCCCCAGGAGGTGAGCCAGATGGCCATGCCGCTGCGCCAGTCCATCAAGGTCGCTACATACCTTGCCGAACAGAAGCTGCGCAAGCGGGACAAGTTTCCGCTGATCGTGGAGCTTGAACCGCTGTTCGCCTGCAATCTGAAGTGCGAGGGCTGCGGCAAGATCCAGCACCCGGCCGGGGTGCTCAAGCAGCGCATGCCGGTCGCCCAGGCCGTGGGAGCGGTCCTGGAGTCGGGTGCGCCGATGGTGTCCATCGCGGGCGGTGAACCGCTGATGCACCCCCAGATCGACGAGATCGTGCGCCAGTTGGTGGCCAAACGGAAGTACGTCTTCCTGTGCACCAACGCCATGCTGCTGCGCAAGAAGATGGACAAGTTCAAGCCCTCCCCCTACTTCGCCTTCGCCGTGCACATCGACGGGCTGCGCGAGCGGCACGACGAGTCGGTGGCCAAGGAAGGCGTGTTCGACGAGGCGGTGGAGGCCATCAAGGAGGCCAAGCGGCGCGGCTTCCGGGTGACCACCAACTCCACCTTCTTCAACACCGACACCCCGCAGACCGTCGTCGAGGTGCTCAACTTCCTCAACGACGACCTCAAGGTGGACGAGATGATGATCTCGCCCGCCTACGCCTACGAGAAGGCGCCCGATCAGGAGCACTTCCTGGGCGTGACACAGACCCGGGAGCTGTTCAAGAAGGCCTTCGCGGGCGGCAACCGCCGCCGCTGGCGGCTCAACCACTCCCCGCTGTTCCTCGACTTCCTCGAGGGCAAGGTCGACTTCCCCTGCACGGCCTGGGCCATCCCGAACTACTCGCTGTTCGGCTGGCAGCGCCCCTGCTATCTGATGAGCGACGGCTACGTCCCGACGTACCGGGAACTCATCGAGGAGACCGACTGGGACAAGTACGGCCGGGGCAAGGACCCGCGCTGCGACAACTGCATGGCGCACTGCGGCTACGAGCCCACCGCGGTGCTGGCCACCATGGGATCCCTGAAGGAGTCCCTGCGCGCCATGCGCGAGACCGTCTCCGGAAACCGGGACTGACGCCATGACCGCCATTCCCTTGGGCGTCCCCGAGGTACCGGCCCGCCCGATCGCCGAGCGCCGCGTGTCGCGGCAGATCCACGTCGGGCCGGTGGCGGTCGGCGGGGACGCTCCGGTGTCGGTGCAGTCGATGACGACGACGCGTACGTCGGATGTCGGTGCCACGTTGCAGCAGATCGCCGAACTGACGGCGTCGGGTTGTCAGATCGTGCGGGTGGCCTGTCCGACGCAGGACGACGCGGACGCGCTGGCGACCATCGCGCGCAAGTCGCAGATCCCGGTGATCGCGGACATCCACTTCCAGCCGAAGTACGTCTTCGCGGCCATCGAGGCGGGCTGTGCGGCGGTGCGGGTCAATCCCGGGAACATCAAGAAGTTCGACGACCAGGTCAGGGAGATCGCCAAGGCGGCCGGGGACCACGGCACGCCGATCCGGATCGGTGTGAACGCCGGGTCGCTGGACAAGCGGCTGATGCAGAAGTACGGCAGGGCGACGCCGGAGGCGCTCGTGGAGAGCGCGCTGTGGGAGGCGTCGCTGTTCGAGGAGCACGACTTCCGGGACATCAAGATCTCCGTGAAGCACAACGACCCGGTCGTGATGATCGAGGCGTACCGGCAGCTGGCCGCCCAGTGCGACTATCCGCTGCACCTGGGGGTAACGGAGGCGGGTCCGGCCTTCCAGGGCACCGTCAAGTCGGCCGTCGCCTTCGGCGCGCTGCTCTCCCAGGGCATCGGCGACACCATCCGGGTGTCGCTGAGTGCTCCGCCGGCCGAGGAGGTCAAGGTCGGCATCCAGATCCTGGAGTCTCTGGGGCTGCGTCAGCGCCGTCTGGAGATCGTGTCGTGTCCGTCGTGCGGGCGGGCGCAGGTCGACGTCTACAAGCTGGCCGAGGAGGTCACCGCCGGGCTGACCGGCATGGAGGTGCCGCTGCGGGTGGCCGTCATGGGCTGTGTCGTCAACGGCCCCGGCGAGGCCCGTGAGGCCGACCTCGGGGTCGCCTCCGGCAACGGCAAGGGGCAGATCTTCGTCAAGGGCGAGGTCATCAAGACCGTCCCGGAGTCCAAGATCGTGGAGACCCTGATCGAGGAGGCGATGAAGATCGCCGAGGAGATGGAGCGGAACGGAGTCGCGCCAGGCGCCCCCACCGTCACGGGGACACCGACAGTGACAGCGAGTTGATACACGGCACGGACCGAGAGGGGGCCCAGCGTGACCATTCTGGAGAGCATCCGGGGACCACGCGACCTGAAGGCGCTGTCCGAGGCGGAAATCGGGGAACTGTCCGACGAGATACGTGACTTTCTGGTGCACGCGGTCGCCAGGACCGGCGGTCACCTCGGGCCCAACCTGGGGGTGGTGGAACTCACCATCGCACTGCACCGGGTCTTCGAGTCGCCGGAGGACCGGATCCTGTGGGACACCGGTCACCAGAGTTATGTGCACAAATTGCTGACGGGGCGTCAGGACTTCTCCAAACTGCGCGGAAAGGGGGGCCTGTCCGGCTATCCCTCGCGCGAGGAGTCCGAGCACGACATCATCGAGAACAGCCACGCCTCCACCGCGCTGGGCTGGGCCGACGGGCTCGCCAAGGCGCGTCAGGTGCAGGGGGAGAAGGGCCATGTCGTCGCCGTGACCGGGGACGGCGCGCTGACCGGCGGAATGGCCTGGGAGGCGCTCAACAACATCGCGGCCGCCCGGGACCGGCCCCTGATCATCGTCGTCAACGACAACGAGCGGTCGTACGCGCCGACCATCGGCGGCCTCGCCAACCACCTGGCCACACTGCGCACCACCGACGGCTACGAGAAGGTCCTGGCCTGGGGGAAGGACATCCTGCAACGCACCCCCGTCGTCGGCAACACGATCTACGAGTCGCTGCACGGCGCCAAGAAGGGCTTCAAGGACGCCTTCGCCCCGCAGGGCATGTTCGAGGACCTGGGTCTGAAGTACGTCGGCCCGATCGACGGACACGACGTGCGGGCCGTCGAGTCGGCGCTGCGCCGCGCGAAACGCTTCCACGGGCCGGTCCTCGTGCACTGCCTCACCGAGAAGGGGCGCGGCTACGAACCCGCCCTGGCCGATGAGGAGGACCACTTCCACACCGTGGGAGTGATGGATCCGCTCACCTGCGAGCCACTCGTCCCGTCCAGCGGCCCGTCCTGGACCTCCGTGTTCGGCGACGAGATCGTGAGGATCGGCGAGGAACGCGACGACGTGGTGGCGATCACCGCCGCCATGCTGCACCCGGTGGGCCTGGGCAAGTTCGCCGAGCGCTTCCCGGACCGGGTCTGGGACGTCGGCATCGCCGAGCAGCACGCCGCCGTCTCCGCGGCGGGCCTCGCCACCGGAGGCCTGCACCCGGTCGTCGCCGTCTACGCCACCTTCCTCAACCGCGCCTTCGACCAGCTGCTCATGGACGTGGCGCTGCACCGCTGCGGGGTCACCTTCGTCCTGGACCGGGCCGGCGTGACCGGTGTGGACGGGCCCTCCCACAACGGCATGTGGGACATGTCCGTGCTCCAGGTCGTGCCGGGCCTGAGGATCGCCGCGCCGCGCGACGCCGACCAGCTGCGCGCCCAGCTGCGCGAGGCCGTGGCCGTGGACGACGCGCCGACGCTGGTGCGCTTCCCGAAGGAGACGGCCGGCCCCGACATTCCGGCCGTGGACCGCGTGGGCGGCATGGACGTCCTCCACCGCGCGGAGCGGCCCGAGGTGCTGCTGGTGGCCGTCGGTGTGATGGCACCGGTGTGCCTCCAGGCCGCCGAGCTGCTTCAGGCACGCGGCGTCGGCTGCACGGTCGTCGACCCGCGCTGGGTCAAGCCGGTGGACCCGGCGCTGCCGGGGCTGGCCGCCGAGCACCGGCTGGTGGCCGTCGTGGAGGACAACAGCCGGGCGGCGGGGGTCGGCTCCGCGGTCGCCCTGGCGCTGGGCGACGCCGAAGTGGACGTGCCGGTGCGACGGTTCGGCATCCCCGAGCAGTTCCTGGCGCACGCCAAACGCGGGGAGGTGCTGGCCGACATCGGTCTCACGCCCGTCGAGATCGCCGGACGGATCAGCGCGAGCCTGGCCGTCAGGGACGCGGCCGACGTCAAGCAGGCCGGTACGGTCCCGGCGCGGCAGGCCGGTACGGCCCCGACGAAGCAGGCCGGTACGGTCCCGGCCCAGCAGACCGCCCCGGCCGTCACGGCAGTCAAGGAGAAAACTGAATGACCACGGAGTTCGACCTCGGCGCCCTGCTGGCCGAGCGCGGCGCCGAGCGCTACGAGCTGCACGCCAAGCACCTCAACCACCAACTGCCGCGCATGCTGCACACCATCGGCTTCGACAAGGTCTACGAGCGGGCCGAGGGCGCCCACTTCTTCGACGCCGACGGCAACGACTACCTGGACATGCTCGCCGGGTTCGGGGTGATGGGCCTGGGCCGGCACCACCCCGTCGTCCGCAAGGCGCTGCACGACGTCCTGGACGCCTCCCTCGCCGACCTGACCCGCTTCGACTGCCAGCCGCTGCCCGGGCTGCTGGCGGAGCGGCTGCTGACCCACAGCCCGCACCTGGACCGGGTGTTCTTCGGCAACAGCGGCACGGAGGCGGTGGAGACCGCACTGAAGTTCGCCCGCCGCGCCACGGGCAGGCCACGGATCCTGTACTGCGAGCACTCCTTCCACGGCCTGACCACCGGCTCCCTGTCGGTCAACGGCGAGGAGGGCTTCCGGGAGGGCTTCGCCCCGCTGCTGCCCGACACCGCCGTTCCGCTCGGCGACCTCGACGCGCTCGCCCGTGAGCTGAGGAAGGGCGACGTGGCCGCCCTGATCGTCGAGCCGATCCAGGGCAAGGGCGTGCACGAGACCCCGCCCGGCTACCTGCGCGCCGCCCAGGAACTGCTGCACAAGCACAAGGCGCTGCTCATCGCCGACGAGGTGCAGACCGGCCTCGGCCGCACCGGCGACTTCTACGCCTACCAGCACGAGGACGGCGTCGAACCGGACCTGGTGTGCGTGGCCAAGGCGCTCTCCGGCGGATATGTGCCGGTCAGCGCGACCCTCGGCAAGGACTGGATCTTCAAGAAGGTCTACTCCTCGATCGACCGGGTGCTGATCCACTCGGCCAGCTTCGGGTCCAACGCCCAGGCCATGGCGGCGGGGCTCGCGGTGCTGTCGGTCATGGAGAACGAGCAGATCGTGGCCAACGCGCGGGCCACCGGCGAACTGCTGAAGTCCCGGCTGGCGGCGCTGGTCGACCGCTACGAGCTGCTCGCCGACGTCCGCGGCCGGGGTCTGATGATCGGCATCGAGTTCGGCCGGCCGAGGTCGCTGAAGCTGCGCGGCCGGTGGACGATGCTCCAGGCGGCCCGCAAGGGCCTGTTCGCACAGATGGTGGTCGTGCCGCTGCTGCAGCGGCACCGGATCCTCACCCAGGTCTCCGGGGACCACCTGGAGGTGATCAAACTGATCCCGCCGCTGGTCATCGGGGAGGCGGAGGTCGACCGGTTCATGGACGCCTTCACCGCCGTGATGGACGACGCGCACGGCGGCGGACTGATGTGGGACTTCGGAAAGACGCTGGTCAAGCAGGCGGTCGCCAACCGGTAGCTCCCCGTCGCGGGGCTTCGGGACTTCGGGCCTTCGAGGTTCCAGGGTCGGCTTGGCTTCGGGGGGCTTTTTGCCTGATAGACAATAAATTTGCCCGACGGGCAAAGCTCGGGCTGAATGGACGTATGAGCTCCCCCGAGTCCGAAGCCTCTGCGGGGCCGGCCGCGAGCCTGCCCGCCGTGGCACCCCAGCTGCGTGCGCTGCGCCGCCGCGCCTCCCTCACTCTGGAGGCCGCGGCCCGCGCCGCCGGGTTGTCGCCCGCCCATCTCTCCCGTCTGGAGACCGGGCAGCGCCAGCCCTCGCTGCCGATGCTGCTCGCCCTGGCCCGTATCTACGGTACGACGGTCTCCGAACTGCTCGGCGAGACCGCGGCCGACCGGGATGCGATCGTGCGTGCCACGGACATGGAACCCACCCGGGCCGGCGGCTGGACGTACTGGCAGGCCGGCTCACCGGGGCGCGGCATGCAGGCGCTGCGGGTCCGCGTACCCCACGGCGCCCAGGGCGACATCGTGCGCGTACATCCGGGCGAGGAGTGGCTGTACGTGCTGCGGGGCCGGCTGCGGCTGCGCCTCGGCGACACCGCGCACCTGCTGGTGCCCGGCGACAGCGCGCACTTCGACTCGCTCACCCCGCACCGCATCGCCGCCGAGGACCCGGACGGGCTCGAGCTCCTCTTCGTCCACACCCTGCTGCAGAGTCCCACGGCCGCACTGTGCCTGGGCCCCCACACCGGAGACACACCATGAGCGACATAGAGGACAAGTTCCCGCGGGGCCTGTGGGTCCGGCTCATCATCTACATCGCCGTGGGCCACCTGCTCGCGGCCTTCATCTGGCTGCTGTTCGAGATCGGCGCCAAGTAGCCGCCGGACGGCAGGACGCGCCGGCTCAGCGATGACTCAGTCCAGCAGCCGCGCCCGCAGCCGCTCCCGGGTCTCCGGGGCGAGCCGCAGCCCCCGCTCCAGGTAGGCCTCGACGCCGCCCCAGGTCTCCTCCACGGTCTCCATGGCCGCCGTCAGGTACTCGGCGCGGGCGTCGAAGAGGGGGCTGAGCAGCTCCATGACCTCGGGGGAGTAGGCCGAGGCCGAGGTGCCGCTGCGGTGCACCTTGTAGCGGCGGTGCTTGGCGTTGGACTCCAGGTAGTCCGCCACGATCGCCTCGCGCTCCACGCCCAGGGCGAGCAGGGTCACGGCGATCGACAGACCGGCGCGGTCCTTGCCGGCGGCGCAGTGCATCAGGGCCGGCACGCTGTCCTCGGCGAGGGCGTGCAGCACCCGGGAGTGCTCGCCGGTGCGCTCCTTGATGATCGTGCGGTACGAGGCGACCATCCGGGCCGCGCCCTTGCCGTCCGCGAGGATCCCCCGCAGCTGGTCGAGGTCGCCGTCGCGGACCATCTTCCAGAACTCGGCACCGTCCGCCGGATCGCTCAGGGGCAGGTTCACATTGCGCACACCGGGCAGCGCGACGTCCGGCCCCTCGAGCTTCTTGTCGGCCGCGTTGCGGAAGTCGAAGATCGTGTGCAGGCCCAGGGAGGTGAGGAAGGCCGCGTCCTTCTCGGTCGCGTGCGCCAGGTGGCCGCTGCGGAACAGCACCCCGTGCCGCACCCAGCGTCCGTCCACGGTCGGCAGCCCGCCCACATCACGGAAGTTGCGCACACCGGCCAGCTCTGGCTCGGTCGACGGGACCTGCTGCGTCACGGGGACTCCTCCCTCTCGGCCCCGCCGCCACGGTTCGTCGGCGGGCACGGCTTCGACGATACGACATGGGTTTCTGGGGCAACGAGGTGTCCCATGGTGACCCCATCAGGTATTCCCGGCCGGGCGGCGAATGTGGAGTGGCTTATCTCACCGCCCGTCAACCCTTGCCTACGGTCGCGTAGGTCACATTCCACGGGGAATGATGGGCCGACGTGGCAGACGATTCGAAGAGTGACAGCAGATCAGTGATCGGGTCGTACGTGGCGGTGGGGGACAGCTTCACCGAGGGCGTCGGCGACCCCGGCCCCGACGGGGCGTTCGTCGGCTGGGCCGACCGGTTCGCCGTCCTGCTCGCCGACCGGCGGCCCGAGGGCGACTTCCAGTACACCAACCTCGCCGTGCGCGGAAAGCTGCTCGACCAGATCGTGGCGGACCAGGTCCCGCGGGCCGTCGAACTCGCCCCCGACCTGGTCTCGTTCTGCGCCGGCGGCAACGACATCATCCGTCCCGGCACCGACCCGGACGACGTGGCCGAGCGCTTCGAGAAGGCCCTCGCCCGGCTCGCCTCGGTCGCCGGCACCGTCATGGTCACCACCGGCTTCGACACCCGTGGCGTGCCCGTGCTCAAGCATCTGCGCGGCAAGATCGCCACCTACAACGGCCATGTACGGGCCGTCGCCGACCGCTACGGCTGCCCCGTGCTCGACCTGTGGTCCCTGCGGGCCGTGCAGGACCGCCGCGCCTGGGACGACGACCGGCTGCACCTCTCGCCCGAGGGACACACGCGCGTGGCCCTGCGCGCCGGCCAGCTCCTCGGCCTGGACGTCCCCGCCGACCCCGAGCAGCCCTGGCCGCCGCTGCCGCCCCGCGGCACCCTGGAGATCCGCCGCGACGACGTGCACTGGGCGCGGGAGTACCTCGTCCCGTGGATCGGCCGCCGCCTGCGCGGACAGTCCTCGGGCGACCATGTGACGGCCAAGGGCGCACTGTCCCCGGACGACATCAGAACGCGGATCGCGCCGGTGGCCTGACGGACACGGCCGCAGGCGGAGGTGGCGGGGCGGGCCAGGGCACCCGGGACCCCGCCCCGCCACGCAGGACCGCGCCTGCCGTGCCGTCACCGCGTGCCGGCCCCGGTCAACGCCTGCCGCTCCAGCCCGAGTTCACGGGCGAGTGCCTCGTCCACCCACTCCTGGGCCCTGGCCCGGGAGACAGTGCCGCCGTAGGACGTGAGTTGTACGGCGAGCCCGTCGAGGAGGGCCGTCAGACGCAGGGCCGTGGCGTCCGGGTCCGGGCACCGGAACTCGCCGGCCGCCACCCCGTCCGCGACGACGTCGGCGATGGCCGCCTTCCACTGCCGGTCGAGATGGCGTGCGACGTCCCGCAGGGCGGGCTCGCGCAGCGCGGCCGCCCAGCCCTCGATCCACAGCCGCCATCCCTTGGCCGTGCCGGTGGGCGCGTACCAGCGCACGGCGGCCCGCAGCCGGCGCAGCGCCGTCGTACGCCGGCCGAGCAGCTCGCGCAGCCGGGCGAGGTCGTCCTCGGCCGCGTGCGCGAACGCGGCGGCGACCAGCTTCTCCTTCGTGGAGAAGTGGTACAGGACCAGCGCGTTGCTCACCCCCAGCACCGAGGCCACGTCGGAGATCCGTACCGCCGCCACGCCACGTGCCTCGATCTGCCCGATGGCGGCCCGCAGCAGCTCCTCACGCCGCTCGGCCACGCTCAACCGCACTCTCGCCACGCGGTCACCCTAATGGCTCCTGCCCCAGAGGCAATGCGAGCACGAAACGGGACGGGACGAGAGCGAGGAAAGCAAGAAAACGGACGGGACGCGAGCGTGGAAACGGACCGCACCCGGCCGCCCGCGACGATCCGGGGCACGCGCCGGCCGGGCTGTCGGAGGGCCCGTCCATAATGGAAGGCCTCACCGACTCCACCGGGAGGTACCGTGGCCGGCATCCGTTCCCTGAGCTCCGGGCTGCGTGCGCTGCGGCCCCCGGCCTTCGGCGCGGACCCCGACGGAGAGCGCATGGCGCGCATCCGCCGGTCCCCCCACTTCAAGGACGGCGTCTTCCAGAACCCCGGGGGCGCCGCGCGGATCCGGCCCTCCGGCTCGATGCTGGACTTCGCCAAGCTCTACTTCGACAAGGAGGAGCGCCCGCACCGCTCCCCGCGGGGCACGGTGCCGGTGCACCCGACCACCTTCGCCGACCTGGCCCGGCCCGCGGCGACGGGTCTGCGCCTGACCTGGCTCGGGCACTCCAGCGTGCTCGCGGAGATCGACGGACACCGGGTGCTCTTCGACCCGGTGTGGGGTGAGCGCTGCTCCCCGTTCCCCTTCGCCGGCCCCCGCCGGCTGCACCCGGTACCCCTGCCGCTGGCGGCCCTCGGCCCGGTCGACGTGGTCGTCGTCTCGCACGACCACTACGACCACCTGGACATGCCCACCATCAAGGAACTGGCCGGCACGGACACCGTCTTCGCCGTGCCGCTCGGTGTCGGCGCCCATCTCGAACACTGGGGCGTGTCCGCGGACCGACTGCGCGAGCTGGACTGGCACGAGTCGACCAAGGTCGGCGGCCTCACCCTGACCGCGACCCCGGCCCGCCACTTCTGCGGCCGCGGCCTGCGCAACACACAGCACACACTGTGGGCGTCCTGGGTCGTCGCGGGCGAGGAGCACCGCATCTACCACAGCGGCGACACCGGCTACTTCGACGGCTTCCAGCACATCGGCGCCGACCACGGCCCCTTCGACGCCACGATGATCCAGCTGGGCGCGTACTCCGACTTCTGGCCCAAGAACCACACGGATTCTACGCCGCTGCCCGGAGCGTGGCCGGACATCCACATGAACCCCTCGCAGGGGGTCCAGAGCCATCTTGACCTGCAGCAGGGCCGACCGGGCGGTGTCATGCTGCCGATTCACTGGGGCACGTTCAATCTCTCGTTGCACCCGTGGGCGGAGCCGGTGGAGTGGGCGCTGGCCGCGGCTGGTGCGGTCGGGCAGGCGGTCGCCCTGCCGGTCCCAGGCCAGCCCTTCGAGCCTGCTGGAGATCTGCCCACGCGTCCTTGGTGGCGGGATGTGTCTCCGGCGCTGAGTCGCAAATGGCCTATTCCGGAGATTGCTTCGGTGGCGTCTCGTGACGACCTCGACCTTGTGGGCGAGGGCTGACCGGGGATGAACCGAAGTGGGTCGCTGATGTCCCGGCCTCGATGAACGAGTCGGAGCGGCAGCAGGCCCTTCGAACGATCGACGGATCGCCTCGGATGGAGGAGCAGGAGGTGCCGCAGCTGCGCGTACCCCTGCCAACCGCGGTGTGCGTGACAAGGCTGAAGATCACGACGCGCATCGTTCCGAGCGCGTAGAACCCACAGGGTTCCGGACTTGCGAGCAGAGGGCCTGTTGCGCAGTGAGACGGCATGCACCGCTGGCACAGGGACATCCGGTGCACAGGGCCTTGAGAACGGGGCCTGCGCTGCTGGTACGGGCCTGGGTCCGAGAGCGGGGCGGGGCATGGACGTGCCATCCCGGGGGCGGCTCCGCGCTGAGGTCTGGGAGGCCAGTCGCTCAGCCCACCCCGGTTCGCGGAAGGCGTGAGCGGTTGTGCGGGGGCGGCTTACCGGTCGTGCAGCACCTTCGGGCGGGTGACGGGGACGACGGTGAGCAGGTCGTCCAAGCCCTTGAAGTCGTCCGGGTTGGTGGTGAACAGGGGCAGGTCTTCCGCGACGGCGATGGAGGCGATCATCAGGTCGGCGATGCGGCGCCGGGGCGTGCGGCCGACACTGATGACGGCGGCGCAGACGCGGCCGTAGATGCGTGCGGCTTCCGCGTCGAAGGGGATGGGGTCGAACTCGTTCTCGGCGCGCTGGAGGATGTCCGTGCGGCGGGCGCGTTCGGCGTGTTCGTCGTAGTCGTCCTGCTCGGCGTTGCTGCGCACCTGGTGGGGGCCGGCGGAGAGTTCCGCGAGGGTGATGGCGGTGATGGCCACCTCGGCGGGCAGCTCCTGCGGATTGATCCACTTGCGCAGGATCATGATGTTGGTGTCGAGAAGGCCCTGCTGATACGCGGTGGGCCGGTGCTCATCGGGCATAGGGGTCGTCCGGCTCCTGCTCGGCGGTGGCATCCTGGTCTGCGCGCAAGGCGTCCAGGGAGACGCCGGGGGCGGTGCGGGACATGGCGGCGAACTCCCCGCGCGGGACGAAGCGGCGGCGACGGCGCAGGGGGATCAGCTCACCGATGCGGTGCCCGTCGCGGGTGACGGTGAAGGCCTGGCCGTCTTGGACGGCGTCCATGATCTCTTTGGATTTGGTGCGCAGGTCGCGTTGGGTGATCTCGGGCTGGGCGGTCATGGCTCCACGGTAGCCCTCATGTGCTATCGGGTGCCACTTTGTAGCACCGCGGTGTTACTGGGGGAGGTCGCCGGATCTCGCACCCAGCACTCGGCGGGAGGGGTTGAATACCGGTGTGGCACGGCACGTGGTGGGATTCGGCGAGGGGGATCTGCGGGCCCTGGCCGGGGCCCGGTCCTTCGATCGAGGGCTCGGGTATCTGGACGCGGTGAGTGGCCTGGAGGTGGGCGACGGCTCGCTCACCGCCACGGTGCACGGCACCGACGTCTACGAGGTGGAGCTCACCCTCGGCGAGGGCATCGGAGTCTCCGGGTGGTGCGACTGCCCGTACGGGCAGGAGGGCAACTTCTGCAAGCACTGCGTGGCGGTGGGGCCGACCGTGCTGCGGCAGCCGGAAACGATCCCGCGTCAGCGGGCCGCCGCCCGGGCCCGGGCCTTCCGCCTGGAGGCGTGGCTCACGGAGCTGTCCCGTGACGAACTACTCGCACTGGTGCGAGAACAGATCGGGGAGGACCGGGAGTTGCGTAGGCGTCTGGAGCTGCGGGCAGCGGCCGCGCACTCGGACATGGGCGTGGTCCGGGACCGGATCCTGGCGCTGATCGACCCGCGGCCCTTCGCCCGGTACGGATACGTCGAGTGCACGGACGCCACCGGGTACGCCCGGCACGTCGCTGACGCGGCCGACGCGCTGCGTGCCCTGGCCTGTGGGGGGCCGGCGGCGCAGGCGGTCGGTCTGGCGGAAGAGGCGATCCGGGCGCTCGGGCGGGCGTATGAGCAGGTCGATGACTCCGACGGTGTGGTCGGGCAGGCCGTCGCCGCGGTGTCCGGGGTCCATCTGGAAGCGTGCTCGGTCGCGCGCCCCGACCCGGAGCGGCTGGCCGAGTGGCTGGCCGGCCAGGTGCTCGGCGACCGGAACGACGCGGTGGGCCTCGATCCGCTCGACTACGCCGGCGTCCTGGGGCCGGCCGGACTGGCCCGATTGCGGCAGCTGGCGGCCGAGGCGCGACGGCGCAGGCCGGACGGCTGGGCGGAGCGGTACCTGATGGAGCGCCTGGCCAAGGCGGAAGGTGATGTGGACGCGCTGGTCGCCCTGTACGCGAACGACCTCGTGTCGTCCGGCGCCACGCATCTGCGCATCGCCGAGGAACTGGAGGCGGCGGGCCGCGCGGACGAGGCGCTGGCGTGGGCGGAGCGCGGGCTGCGGGACACCGCCGCCGAGGCCCACGTCGACGGCCGCCTGGCCGACTACGTGTGCGCCCGCTACACGCAGGCGGCCCGGATGGCTGAGGCGGTCGCGGTCCGCCAGGACCGCTTCCGAGCGGAGCGCTCGCTCGTTGCCTACCAGCAGCTGCGCGCCGCAGCCCGGGCCGCAGGCTGCTGGGAGAGCAAGCGGGAGGCGGCGCTGGCCGTCCTGCGCGAGGACGCCCGCCGCGACCGCGGCGGTTGGCACCGCGGTCCCGTGCTGCTGGACGCGCTGCTGGATGACGGCGATCTGGATGCCGCCTGGCGGGAGGCGGCCGGCCGTGCCGACGACCGGCAATGGCAGTGGCTCGCCGACCTCTCGCGCGAGAGGCGCCCGGCCGACGCACACGCGGTGTACTTGCGGTTGATCGAACCGCTGAAGGGGCCGACCGGGGACCGGGTGTACGAACGTATGGCGCAGCTGCTGCGGGGCGCCCGTGACTGTCACCAGGCGCTGGGCACCGAGGCCGAGTTCACTGTCCACCTCGCTGACTTGCGGGCGGAGTTGAAGCGGAGGCGCAAGCTGATGACCATCCTTGACCGGCACGGGCTGTGAACCCTGCCCCGCCGAGCGCTGCTTCTCACCGAGCCGGACGCACCGGGTTACGGCCTGCCCGGTCCCCGGGGTGCCGTACTCGTCGTCGTCCAGCGCTATCCGAGAATCCGTGCTACGGCGAGGTGGGCTGCTGTGGGGAGCGGAGCACGAGCAGGGTGATCTCGCTGGGGGCGAAGACGCGGAACGGCGGGCCCCAGAAGCCGGTGCCGCGGCTGGTGTAGAGGAGGGTGCGGGTGCCGTGGTGGCTGAGGCCGGCGAGGGCGGGCTGGTCGATGCGGACCAGGTGGTGGAAGGGCCAGATCTGGCCGCCGTGGGTGTGGCCGGAGAGCTGGAGGTCGATGCCCGCCGCCGCTGCCCGGTCGACGAACTTGGGCTGGTGTGCCAGGAGCAGGACGGGCAGGTCGGGGTCGGCGCCGGCCAAGGCGCCGGCGAGGTGGGCGCCGTGACCGGCCAGGCCGGAGGACTCGGCGGTGACGTCGTCCACGCCGGCGACGACGAGGGTGTCGCCTCCGCGCTCGAGCAGCAGATGGCGGTTGCGGAGCGGCTCCCAGCCCAGCTCGTCCATCAGGTCGACCCAGCCCTGGGCCTCGCTGTAGTACTCGTGGTTGCCGGTGACGTACACACGGGCCCGAGTGGCCCGCACGGTACCGAGCGGGACGGCCTGGGCGCGGCGGCGTTCGGCCGTTCCGTCCGCGATGTCGCCGGTGTGGCAGACCAGGTCGGCTTCCAGGGTGTTCACCGTCTCGCACACCCGCGTCGACCAGCGGGCGCGGTCGAGGGGGCCGTAGTGGGTGTCGGTGATGAGGACGACGCGGAGGCCGTCCAACCCGGCACCCAGCCGCGGGAGTTGCACGTCGAGTCGGCGCACGCGTGGCAGACGGCGGGCCTCGGTGTACCCCCAGGTGAGGAGTACGGCGGTTGTGCCGAGGACGGCCCAAGTGACGATTCGGGCCCGGTCCTGACTCTCGCCGACGCCGGCCACGGTCAGGGCGAGCCGCAAGAGGACGCCGAGCAGAACGGACCAGGTGAACAGGACCCAACTGGTACCCAGCAGGGTGTCGCCGACGATCGCCGCCCGGTCCTGCTGGCGCCGACCGTGGCCGCGCACCATGGCGAGCGGCATAGCGATCAGGCCGAGGGCGAACAGGGCGGAGCCGGTCAGCGTGAGGGGCAGCGGCCAGTGCTGGCCGGCGTACAGCAGCACCCAGCAGGGCACGGCCCACAGCAGGAGCGGGGCGATCAGAGGGATGTAGCGCATCAGGCGCTGCAGCCCGCTCTGCCGCGTCTCTCCCGCTTCGCTGTCGACGGGTCGGGTTTTACTGGTGTCGGTCACGCTTCCCCTCCCTGGTCAAGCTGCCGTCGCGCGCACTGTATCCGGTCGCCCTGGGGCCGGCCGGCCACGGACGGAGGTGCGTTCACGGGCGCGGCCTCATGGGACGCACAGTCGTCTGGGGGTGGCTGGACTGCGCTGCGGACACCTACAGCGGATGATGCTGAGGGAGCAGGGGAGTGGTGTCGGAGGTCGGGGCACGACCAGCCCTCCGTCGTGGACCGCTCCGCTGCCCTCGGGCACGAGGAGGTCCTTACGGCACGCGGGCGACGCCGACGTAGAAGCCGCTCAGCTCCTGGGCGGGAGCCGGTGAATCCTTGTACCACCTGGTCGCTGTGACCAGCCCGGGAGCCACCAGTTCCAGGCCCTCGAAGAACGGTTCGATCTCGGCCCGCGTACGCATGCGCAGCGGGATCTCGCCCTTGCGGTAAGTCGTGGTCACCGACTTGACGAGGTGCGGGTGCTCATCGGTGGTGCCGTGGGAGAACATGAAGTAACTGCCCGAGGGCAGCGCGTCGAGAAGCGTCCGCGTGAGAACGTAGGGGTTTTCGTCGTCGGTGATGAAGTGCATCAGTGCGATCATCGACAGCGCGATGGGCCGGGTGAAGTCCAGGAAGGTACGGGCGTGGTCGAGGATGGTCCCCGGCTGCCGTACGTCGGCCTCGATGTAGTCGGTGCTTCCCTCGGGGCTGCTGACGAGCAGAGCCTCCGCGTGCCGCAGCACGATGGGGTCGTTGTCGGCGTAGGCGATCCGTGCCGACGGTGCTATGCCCTGCACGATCTGATGCAGGTTCGGCTCGGTCGGGATGCCCGTACCGATATCGAGGAACTGGTCGATGCCGTTGCCGGCCAGCCAGGCCGCCGCGCGGTGCATGAACGCCCTGTTGCGCATGGCGTTGAGACGCGCTTCGGGTGGCAGCTTCGCCGCCACCTCCTCATCGACCGGGTAGTTGTCCTTGCCGCCCAGCAGCCAGTCGTAGACGCGTGCCGGGTGCGGCCTGCTCGTGTCGATACGACTTTCGGAGGAGGGGCCTGCCGTCATGCATGACTCCAGCGTGCACTAGATCGCTGACCGACTCACCGAGGTCGCTTCGTCCGCCGTGGGTGAGGTGGTCGAGGGCTTTGCCATTGTGCCATTGGCCTGCCCCTCGCGCAGAGTTGTCGATCGACGTCCGGCACGCTCAAGTGCCCGCGGTCGCCAACTGTATTGCCCGGAACGTTGTCCACACGGCTGGAAGGGCGCTGCCGGGCTCCCTGTGAGCGTCGAGCTGCCGAGGTTTCCGCGACCGCCCATGGGTGTCGGTGCAGCGCCAGCCGGTGCCGATGGCCGGCAAGCTGATGCAGAGATCAATTTCGAATACGTCGCACGACCGCCGCCCTGGTGTAGCGGACCCGCGATCCGCCCGGACCGGGCCCTCGTGCGCAGTGGCTCCCGTGTGCGCCGCCCTACGGGCACGGCAGGCGCACACCCTCAGGGCTCGGCGACGGTACCTTCCCCCCGGGGGGCGTCGCCGAGCATCTGGCCAGGCGTCCCGGCCGACAGCGGAAACCGATCGGTTTATATTTCTCCCCAATCGGGTTAACCTCACACTATGAGCACCGAAGTGAAGGCAAGTCCCCGAGAGCGGCTTCTGGAGGCAGCGGCCACGCTCACCTACCGGGACGGCGTCGGCATCGG
Source organism: Streptomyces sp. MK7 (assembly GCF_032658145.1). Lineage (NCBI taxonomy): Bacteria > Bacillati > Actinomycetota > Actinomycetes > Kitasatosporales > Streptomycetaceae > Streptomyces > Streptomyces sp. MK7. Next base: position 43,404 of record NZ_JAVACL010000026.1, on the reverse strand, counting down.
CATCGAGGCGCTGTGCAAGGCGGCGGGGGTTTCGAAGCGCTCGATGTACCAGCTGTTCGAGAGCAAGGGCGAACTGCTGGCGGCGAGCCTGGAGGAGCGGGCTTCCGCCTTCGTGGCGACACTCCTGCCCGCCGCGGACGACGGCCGTTCACCCCGTGAGCGGATCCTGCATGTCTTCGAGCAGGTGGAACTGCAGGCGGGTGCGCCCGAGTTCCGGGGCTGCCCGTACCTGGCCGCGCAGATCGAACTCAAGGACCAGAGCCATCCCGCGAGCCAGGTGGCCCACCGGGTCAAGGGAAACCTGACGGCCTTCTTCCGGGCCGAGGCCGAACAGGGCGATGCGAGCGATCCCGATCTACTGGCCCGGCAGCTCAGCCTGGTCTTCGACGGCGCCAGCGCCCGCGCGGGGATCGGAGCCGACAACCTCACCGGGCTCATCGCCCCCACGGTGGTCACCCTGCTCGACGCGGCAGGCGTGCACTGACGCGCCGCCTTTTCCATCAGGCCCGAGGGCCGATGCGCCCTCGGGCCTGACTACCACCTCCGGCACCCGGAGCGCGTCCGACGGTCTTACCGCCCTGTCTCCCGGCGGCCGGAGGGAAGCCCGATGGCCGTATGGGCGCTGATCGGCATGTCGTGCGCGAGAGAGGCCGTGGCCTCGCCGGCATCCGCGCCCAGCGGCAGGCGCACGGTTTCCCAGAGCCTCATCCAGCCGGCCCGGGCGACCTCGCCATCCGGCCATCGCCCTGCGCCGCGACGGCTGCGGCGAGGGCGTATCCCCGCATCTGCATCAACAGCGTTTCCGGGTGCGCCGAGAACAGTCGCGCACAGGCGCTTGCCATGGCGTGGAGGGCCTGTTCGCTGCCCTCCGTCCCTTCGGACGCCCGCTCGAAGGCCGGCCGGGCGTCTTCCTTGCTCCGCGCCAAGCCGGGGACGAAGATCGCCTGCTTGTCCGGAAAGAGCCGTGTCCTGTGTCTGTCATGCTCATGCCGCCCCTCTGCCCAATGCCGGCCTGACGGTAACTCCTGGGCTTGCGCGCGGTAAACCGATCGGTTTACGGTAGGTGAAACCGATCGGTTTCCCAGTTTGTGGAGGTAGTCATGACAGCGATCGAAGGCGCCACCGTCCTTGTCACCGGAGGCGGCCGGGGCATCGGCAAGATGCTGGTCGAGGAGCTCTACGGGCGCGGTGCCGGCAAGGTCTACGCCACGGCCCGCGACCCGCGCACGGTGACGCACCCCGGTGCCGTTCCGCTGGCGCTGGAGGTCACCGACCCGGCATCCGTGACGGCCGCCGCCGAGCAGGCCCAGGACGTCACCATCCTGATCAACAACGCCGGTGCCTCGGTCCGCGCCTCCTACCTCGACTCCCCGATGGAGGACGTGCGCCGGGACCTGGAGACCAACTTCTACGGGCCGCTGCTGGTCACCCGGGCCTTCGTGCCGGTCATCGAACGCAACGGCGGGGGCCACATCCTCAACGTCCACTCCGCCCTGTCCTGGCTGGCCGACGGCACGCCCTACAGCGCCTCCAAGGCCGCCCTGTGGTCGCAGACCAACTCCCTGCGCCTGGAGTTGCAGCCGCGCGGCGTCGCGGTGACCGGGCTCCACGTGGCCTACGTGGACACCGACATGACGTCGGGCATCGACGCTCCCAAGGCCGACCCCCGCGACGTGGCCGTGGCCGCCCTCGACGGCATCGAGGCGGGAGCCCACGAGGTGCTGGCCGACGACACCACCCGCTGGGTCAAGTCGCAGCTGTCCGCCGACCTGCACGCCATGTACGCGCAGTTGAACAAGCGGTGAAGCCGCCGGAAGCCGCGGAGGGAACCGAACAATTCCGATCGCGTGATGGCGCTGTCGGCCCCCGCCGTCACCGCGGTCCCCGGTGCTGAGTGAGCCCGCGTGGTACGGACCGGCCTCCACCCCTCTGTGAGGGTGTCCCACGCTTTCGCGGTCACGGCCGTGCCGCTTCCGCCCATCGAGGAACCGCCGGTGGTGACGCTCATTTGACGCTCCGCCCTGTGCGGTCACGGTCCCCGGGAGAAGCGAGCGGCATCAGCGGGGTGCGGCGTGCTGGTCCCCGGTGACCTGGTCGAAGTCGTGCGTGGCCTGGGCCAGCAGGTCGAGCATGGCCAGCTCCGCTCGGGCCGCGTCCTGGTCGCGGACGGCGTCGAACACGGCCTGGTGGCTGGGCAGGGGGTCGGAGGCCTGGCTGTGGGAGTGCACCACGCGGTCGCGTTCGCGCAGTCCCGGCTCCAGGAGGAGGTCCATGCGAGCCAGCAATTCGTTGCCGGTGGCGTTGAGCAGGGCTCGGTGGAATGCGGCGTCCGCCTCGGCGGCACCCGCGGGGGAGTGGGCGTGAGCCTCCGTCATGGCGTCGAGGGCGCTCTGCATCGCGTTCAGGTCGTCGTCGGTGCGATGCAGTGCGGCCCGATGCGCGGCGGCGGGTTCCACGATGGAGCGCACGTCGGCCAGATCCCGCATCAGGCGCTGACCGTCGCCGCTCTCCACCTGCCAGCGGATGAGGTCCGCGTCGAGGAGGTTCCAGTGCTTGCGCTCCCGGACGAAGGTGCCGCGTTTCTGGCGGGCGTCGATCAGCCCTTTGCCGGCGAGGACCTTCAGGGACTCGCGCATGACGGTCAGGCTGACGTCCAGTTCCTCACCGAGTGCGCGGACGTCGAGTATCGCGCCTTCGGGCAGGTCACCGCCGACGATGCGGGTGCCCAGGGTGCGCACGATCTGCCCGTGTACGCCTCGGCCGGTGTAGGACGCCATGCGGGGTTCTCCTCGCGTTGGGAAGTGGTCGCCGTTCTGGAACGCACCCCATCCTAGCCCTGAACGTTAATTATGAATACATCTTGACAGGGGGCGGGACGTCGCCTGGCTGCAGGCCGCCGAGACCAACGTGGCGCAGAGCGGCGACAACCGTCTCGGCGACCTCGTCCTTAGTCTTCGTACAACATCCGGTGGACCGCGGGCCGGGTCCGCTCGGCGCGGGGCGAGCGCCGGGGCTGTGGGCCGGCGGGACGAGGGCGGGCGAGGGCGAGGAGGTATTCGCATTCGTCGTCGCGCAGGCGCAGGGCGCGGGCGACGGCAGTCAGCACGGCTTCGGAGACCTGCGGGTGGCGGCCCTGGCTCCAGGCGGGTGCAGTGGTCCGTGCTGACCCCCGCCGGCAGTGCGACCTCCTCCCGCCGCAACCCGGGCACCCGGCCGGCCCCAGGCCCGGACGGCAGTCCCGCGGCATCCGGGATGAGACGGTCGCGACGGGACCCAGGTTCGACTCGGCCACCGGGAAGGGTGAACGGGGGCGGGGCGAGGGCGCGGGCCACGGGTTCGGCTGCGAAGGCCCTGGACGAGCCCTCCCTCGAGTCGGTGCGGCCATGACCTGGCTGACCGACGCCGGACAGCGACGGCGACACCCCCCGACATCACCGGCCGAACCTGCGCCGGCGTGGTCCGGGCAGCCGACCGCTCGCACCGTCAGACGTGCTGTTCGGTCGGGGACGCAGCGGCGCTGGGGGGGACCGGAGCGGTGGCCGTGCAGGAGGCGCGGAGGACGGCTCCGTCCCACGGGCCCGGGTCGGCGAGCCCGTAGGAGGCCGTCGTCACGACGAGATGCCGTCCGGTCAGGCAGACCGCGGTGGGCTGGAGAGCGGGAACGTCCACGGTCTGCAGCAGCTGCCCTTGAGGGCTGTAGCGGCGAATCTGGCTGCCGCCCCAGATCGCCGACCAGATGCAGCCGTCGGAATCGACCGTCATGCCGTCCGGGCTGCCGTCCTCGGGCGCGACGCGGAACACCGGGCGGCGGTCGGACAGGCCGGCGGTGTCGGGATCGACACTGAAGGCCTCCACCGTGCCTGCGGCGGAGTCGGCGAGGTAGAGGGTACGGCCGTCCGGGCTGAAGACCGGCCCGTTGGGAATGGTCAGCCCGTTCAGGACGCAGGTCACCGAGCCGTCGGTGTTCCACCGGTGCAACGCGCCGGCGCCGGGTGTGGCGTCGTAGGCCATGGTGCCGGCCCACATCCGCCCGGCGGGGTCACAGACCGCGTCGTTCATGCGCTGTGGGCCCCCGGCCTGAGGTGCCACCGCGATCGTACGGACGATCTGCCCGCCCTCGTCCAGAACGGCGAAGGCCATACCGGTGGCCGCCGCCCAGCCGCGAGAGCCCGGGCCAAAGGCGCCCAGCGGGGCAACCGCGCCCAACGGCTGTGCCAGACGCGCCAATTCCACCAGGGAGCCGGTCTCGTCCCCGGGCAGCCGCAGGAGTCTCCCGGTAAGGATGTCGACGAGGACCACGCTGCCGTCGGACAGCAGGCGTGGCCCTTCGCCGAGTTCCAGCCGGTCGGGCGTGACGGGTGTGAACGTGCCGACCGGCTGGTGCGCGGGCACAGACATGTAACGGCCTTTCGTGGCAGAGAGGAAGAAGGAGGTCGCCTCGCCGTGTGCCGGGCGGGCTCAGCGCACCGTCGCGCCGGGCGCCGCGTCCAGGAGGGGGAGTTCGTCGCGGTGGGGCAGTCCTTCCCAGTCACCGGGACTGGCGACGGCGAACGCGGCGGTGCGGGTGGCCCGGTGCAGCCTTTGCTCGGGTGACAGCTCGTCCAGCACACCGGAGAGGTATCCGGCGCAGAACGCGTCGCCGGCGCCCACCGTGTCGGCCACGGGCACAGGGTGGGCGGGGGCGTGCACGACCTGATCGGCACTGAGGTACAGGTCCGCGCCCTGGGCGCCCCGCTTGATCACTACCTCCTGCACGCCGCGGGCGAGCAGCTCGGCTACCCGGTCGGTCTCCGAGGTGCCGGGGTCTCCGGCGATCAGGGGCAGCTCGTCGTCGGAGGCGATGACGATGTCGATCAGGCCGAGCAGCGGTCGCAAGGCGGCCGAGGCGGTCGCGGCATCCCACAGGCGGGTGCGGTGATTCACGTCGAAGGACACGGTCCAGCCCTGCTCGGCGGCGTGTTCGGCCGCAGCCCGTACGGTGTCCAGCGGGCCGGGGCCCAGGGCGCAGGTGATGCCGGTCAGATGCAGGAGGCGGGCGGCGGCGCTCAGGGCGCCCTTCACGTCCGGTGGCCGCATCCGGGACGCGGCGGATCCGGCGCGCCAGTAGTGCACGCGGGCCAGATCGGCGACCCGGCGCTCGCGCATCAGGGCTCCCGTGGGGGCACCGGGGTCGACGGTGGCGTGGTCCACGTGCACGCCTTCGCCGCGCAGCGTCCGCAGGATCATCCGGCCGGGCTCGTCGGCACCGAGGCGGCCGGCCCAGCCGACCTGGTGCCCCAGTCGGGCAAGGCCCACCGCCACGTTGGACTCCGCGCCCGCGACCGCCGTGCGGGCCAGGCCGCCCGCGGTCAGCGGACCGTCCACCTGGAGCGAGAGCATCGTCTCGCCGAACGTCAGGGCCTGGAGCGGGGCGGCGCTCACGCGGCGGCTCCCGCCGTGCACACGGTCAGGAACTCCCGGGCCCGGGCCCGCAACCGGGTCAGGTCCCCGCCCCGCGGGGCGTCACCGAGCAGGGGTGAACCCACGCCCACGGCGACGGCGCCCGCGGCGAAGTAGGCCCGGGCGGCTTCGGCGTCCACTCCCCCCACTGGTACGAACGGCACGTCGGGCAGCGGGTCGCGCAGCGAACGCAGATAGCCGGGGCCACCCAGGGAGGCGGGGAACAGCTTGACCGCGCTGGCGCCGGACCGCATCGCGGTCACCGCTTCCGTCGGCGTGAGCGCGCCGGCCAGCACGGGTACGCCGAGCGCGACCGCGCGCTCGAAGCCTTGGTCCAGGGCGGGCGTCACCATCCACCGGGCTCCGGCGTCCCGGGCCCGCAGAGCGTCCTGCCGGGTGACGACGGTGCCCGCTCCGATGACGGCATCGGTGCCTGCTTCCTTGACGGCCTGTGTGATGACGGTTTCGGCGTCGGGTGTCGTCAGCGAGATCTCGATCAGGCGCACGCCCTCCTGGGCGAGGGCCAGGACGCTGGCCAGCGCGGCCTTGGGGTCAGTGCCGCGCACGATGGCCACCAGCCGGCTGCTGTGCAGTTCGTGGGTGAAGTCGGTGTGGTTCAGCATGTGTTGTTCTCCGTCGTGTTCGGCGGGGGCAGAGTCACCATTCGGCGAACGAGCCGTCGGCGTGACGCCACAGAGGGCCGCGCCAGTCCGGGACGGTGCCGTTCGCGCGGCGTGCGGCCCGTTCGTCGACCTCGATGCCCAGACCCGGGCCCGCGGGCCGGTTGATGTGGCCCTGTACGCGGTCGCGCACGGGGCCGCCCAGCAGCACATGGACCGGTACGTCGAGGGTCTTTCCCGCGATGTCCCACAGCGCCTGGTCGATGCCGGCGACGGCGCTCGAAAGGATCGGGCCGCCCCGGTAGAAAGTGCTTTTGGTCATGGCCTGCCAGTGGTCCTCGATACGCATCGGGTCCTGGCCGACGAGGTACTCGGCCAGCTCGTGCACGGCCGTGCGGACGTCGGCGGCCCGGCCCTCCACCACCGGCTCGCCCCAGCCCACCACACCGTCGTCGGTCTCGATGCGGCAGAACAGCCGGCGAGGCGGTACGGCGAAGGTCTCAACCCGGGTGATTCTCAAAGGAGGTGGCTCCAAGGCGGGGAACTGAGGGGGGAGAGGGACGCGGGCCGCTCACGAGGAGTTCTTCAGCACGCTCCATCCACCGTCGACGACGAGGGACGCCCCCGTCACGAAGGACGCGTCGTCGCTGACGAGGAAGGCGACGGCGGCGGCGACCTCCTCGGGCTGGCCCAGGCGGCCCGTAGCGGTCTCGGCGGCGCTGGCCCGTCGGTCGTCCTCGCTGATGGCGTCCCATGCCTGGGTCAGAACCGGGCCGGGCAGCACGCTGTTCACACGGACCTGCCCGCCGTACTCGACGGCCAACTGCCGGGCCAGGCCGGTCAGGCCGGCCTTCGCGGCCGCGTAGGCGGGCCGTCCGGGCAGGCCGACCAGGGCGTGCACCGAGGACACCAGCACGACGCTTCCGTCCGTGGCCCGCAGGTCGTCGAGGCAGGCCCGCACGCCGAGGAACGATCCGCTCAACGTCACGGCGAGTTGCCGGTTCCACTGCTCGGCGCTGGTCTCGTGGGCTGCCGCGACCCGGACGGTGTAGGCGTTGCTGACCAGCGCCCGAATCGGACCGAACGCCCGGCGGGCGGCCTGCGCCGTCCCATCCCAGGAGGACTCGTCGGCGACATCGCAGTACTGGAACAGCGCCTCCCCGCCGTCCTTTCGGATGCCGGCGGCCACGGCCTCTCCGGCCTCGGTATCGATGTCGGCGAGGACCACGCGGGCGCCCTCGGCGGCGAGGCGGCGGGCCGTGGCGGCCCCGATGCCGGACGCGGCTCCGGTGACGAGCGCGCACCGGCCGCTGAGGCGTTCCGAGAGGGTTACCCGGGCGGGAGGCATGGAGGCGACTCCTGTGGCTGAGGCAATCAACGAGGGCAACATTAAATATTAATTATCGACGCACGCCAAGAGGTGAGGAGCGATGGGCGCACCCTCGACACCCACCTCGACCGGGATCGCAAGGGGTCCCGACGAAGGGTTCTCCGGTCGGCTCTGGTCGAAAATTATGAATTAATGTGCCGTTGTCGAATGCCGACACCGCCGGCCGGCCCTGCCCGGACCCGGCGTCGAACCGGAAGGCCGATCGCGCACACGGCGCCCGCTCGTCCTCGACGAGGACACCCGCTCGGTCCGCTGCTGGTGCACGGTCGACGCCCCGCTTGGCCTGCGCGATCGCCGAGGCGCCCGGCTCAGCGCGCCGCGGTCGAACCCTGGCGGCCCGCCGGTGGGGCGGCGGCCGTGCTGGAACGCAACGAGATCGGGGGGGTCAACAGGATGTGCCGAGGCGGCGTGTCCGGCGCGGCGATGCGTTCCACGAGCAGGGAAACGGCCTTCTCGCCCATTTCCAGAGCCGGTACGTCCGCTGCCGTGAGCGGCGGACGGAAGTCCTCGGCCCACGTCGTGGCGGCCACTCCGGTGATGGAGAAGTCGTACGGCACTTCGAGACCGGCGTCCGCCAGCGCACGCTGGATGCCGGGCAGGGCGGCCTCGTTGATGGTGGTGACGGCGGTGACGTCCGGATGGCTGCGCAGGAGCGCCTCGACGCATTCCTGACCGGAACGGGCGTCGTCCCCGCACGGCACTTCGACGCCGTCGAGGCCGCGTTCCGTCAAGGCCGCCGCGAAACCCTCTCTGGCCCTGTGCGCGGGACCGTAACCGGCCGAGACCAGTTCCTGGGAACGAGTGACCAGCGCCACCCGGCGGTGCCCGAGGTCGGCGAGGTGCCGCACGCAGCGTTGGACCAGGCCGGCGTAATCGACGTCGATCCAGGACATCCGGTGGTTGCCGACCGTGTGCCCGATGCCGACGAAGGGCAGCCCGGCATCCTCCAGGCGCCCCGCACGAGGGTCCTCCAGGCGGATCTCCATCAGAATGACACCGTCCACGCGGCCCTCCGAGACCAACCGCTCGAAGGAACGCTCGTGTTCCCCGCCGGAAGGGGACAGCAGGACGTCCAGGTCGACTCGGGCGGCGGCGTCCACCACGCTGGCGACGAAGTCCAGCTGCATGTGTGTGAGCCTGTTGCCGGCCGGCGGGATGACGAGACCGATGGTCCGGGTCCGGCCCTCCTTGAGGGCCCTGGCGGTCGCGTTGGGGCGGTATCCCAATTCGTTGATCACGTCTTGGATGCGCCTGCGCGTGCTGGTGGCGACGGGGCGTTTGCCGCTGAGCGCGTACGACACCGTGCTGCGCGACACCCCCGCGCGTCGAGCGATCTCCCCGATGTTCATGCAGCTCCTCAACACCCACTCGGCCCGCAAGGATACTGACGGGTGGTGGCGGTGGTGGAGGTGCCGTCGGTCTCACCACCGCACCGCTCGGTGCGGTGCGCGCCGTGGTGGGTCCGGGCGGACCATGGATGCCCGAGTGTCGGGGCCCGCGGGTGGCGGCGTCGGGACTGCCGGAAACCGTCGTGCGTTCCGCGTCTCACTCAAGTGCCGAAAGGTGTGGAGCGAATCGATTCCACGCAAGCGCTTCGACGGGATGGTACGACCGGCCGGGGACGGGGTCAACGGCGTGCCGTGAGGCGATGGCAGCGCCGACGGGCGGGTCGCGGCCCCGCCGCCCTGGTCCGTGCTCTCCGCAACACCTTCACCACCTCTGTTCGGTGTTGCGTCCCTCGTCGGCGGCATGAAGGAGGGCCGCCCGGGTGATCGTGCCCCGGCTGTCGTGGACACGCACGCGACCCGCCGCGACACGAGGCGGAAGGTGACGCCGTCGGCCGCCTGCTGTCACGCCTGCGCCGTTCGAGCGCGCGGATCGGGTCTGAACCGCAAGAAACCAGCCGTCGAATCGATTCCGCGACAAGCTTTGCGGCAAGCGCTTCGAAGCCTTGACACCCCGCGGACTCGGGAGGACCGTCTCCCCCCGAAACCTCTCTGCAATCTCACTGACAACACGGCACCTTGAAGTGCTTGGGATCGTCAGCGCCACCAACACACCCGACCGGGTTGGGCCGGCACGTAGGGGAGATCAGATGGGAACCGTGGGCAACAGACGCCACCCGCTGTCCGGGCGCGGTGGCGTACGACGACGGCTTCTGGCAGCGTTACGGCGCCGTGGCAGGCCGGGACATGTGCCGGATCAGGCACACGTCCCCCTGCCTGCGCGCGCGCCGCGCTTCCGGTCGAAAGCGTTCGCCCGTGCGGGGGCCGCAGCCGCGCTCGTCGCCGGGACTCTGCTCGGCGCCACGGCCACGGCCGGCACGGCTCGGGCGGCCGCGTCCGGGCCGTGCGACATCTATGCGGCGGGCGGCACGCCCTGTGTGGCGGCGCACAGCACGACCCGGGCGCTGTACGCCTCGTACAACGGGCCGCTGTACCAGGTCCGGCGTGCCTCGGACAACACCACCCGGGACATCGGCGTCCTGAGCGCGGGCGGGTACGCCGACGCCGCCGCCCAGGACTCGTTCTGCTCGGGGACGACCTGCCTGATCACGATCATCTACGACCAGTCGGGCCGCGGCAACAACCTCACCCAGGCGCCCGGGGGCGGTGCCGCGGGCGGCCCCGACAACCTCGCGAACGCGACCGCCGCGCCCACCATGGTGGGTGGTCACAAGGCCTACGGTGTCTTCGTGGCGCCGGGCACGGGGTACCGCAACAACCACACCAACGGCATCGCGACCGGGGACGACCCCGAGGGCATGTACGCGATCTTCGACGGCACGCACTACAACGGCGGCTGCTGCTTCGACTACGGCAACGCCGAGACGGACAGCAACGACGACGGCAACGGCACCATGGAGGCCATCTACTTCGGCAACATCAAGGTCTGGGGCTACGGTTCGGGCAACGGCCCCTGGATCATGGCCGATCTGGAGAACGGCCTGTTCTCCGGGGTGAACCAGCACTACAACGCGAACGACCCCACCATCAACTACCGGTATACGACCGCCATCATCAAGGGCGGGCCCAACCACTGGGCGATCCGTGGGGGCAACGCGCAGTCCGGCGGCCTGTCCACCTTCTACGACGGGGTGCGTCCAGGCGTCCCGGGCTACAACCCGATGCGGAAGCAGGGTGCCATCATCCTGGGCACCGGCGGTGACAACAGCAAGGGCGCCCAAGGCACCTTCTACGAAGGCGTGATGACCTCCGGCTACCCGTCGGACGCCACGGAGAACTCGGTCCAGGCCAACATCACCGCGGCCGGATAAAGCAACTCCTCCGGCGGGACCAGCACCGGTGCGTTGCACGCGGTAGGTGCGGGCAAGTGCCTGGACGTGCCGAACGCGTCCACCACCGCCGGCACGCAGCTGCAGATCTGGGACTGCACCGGCGGCGCCAACCAGACCTGGACGCGCACGTCCTCGGGTCAGTTGACCGTCTACAGCGGCGGCAGTCAGATGTGCCTGGACGCGTACAACAACCAGACCTCCGCCGGCACCAAGGTGGAGACCTGGCCGTGCAACGGCGGCGCCAACCAGCAGTGGCAGCTGAACTCGGACGGCACCGTCACCGGCGTCCAGTCCGGGCTGTGCCTCGACGTCACCGGCGCCTCCACGGCCAACGGCGCCCTCGCCGAACTCTGGCCCTGCAACGGTGGGTCCAACCAGCAATGGAGCCTCACCTGACCCGACGGCTCCGGTCCGTGGCCGGCTTACCGTCGGCCACGGACCACTGCCCCCGGATGCGGGCCTCCGCCTGCCGGGCGCCCGTCGGGCACCTCCCGGATCTTCCGGCCGTCCGGCCGCACCGCCCGGCTCCCCCGATGCGGCACCCGCACCGGTGCGGGACGGCGGCCGGAACGGCCACACCTTCATCTACCAGGCCGTGCCGGGGCAGCAGCCGTTCGTGACCGGCGCCCAGCAGGCATCAGGTTGGCAGGTCCATGATCGGAGGGCGTCCCGCAAGAACACGGCCCGCAGCAACCAGGACCTCACCGCCCGTCGGCCGCTCGCGGGCTCGTTCACCCCACCCACTGTCCCCACCAGTGAGGAACGCTGATGAAGAAGTACTTGGCACCATGGGCGGCGGCGCTGACGGCCGCGCTCGGCATGGGCTGTGCACTGCCCGCGGCGGCCGCCACCGGCACCGAGGCGCCACCCTCCGCCGTGCGGGCCGCCGCCGCACCCGCCACCTTGCGGCTGATGCCGTTGGGCGACTCGATCACCTGGGGCGTCGGCAGCCCGTCCGGGAACGGCTACCGGGGCTTTCTGTGGAACCAGCTGTCGGCCGAGGGGCACGCCCTGGACTTCGTCGGCTCGGGCCGCAACGGCACCATGTCCGACCCGGACAACGAAGGCCACTCCGGCTGGCGGATCGACCAGATAGCGGGCATCGCGGACAACGTGCTGGCCCGTTACCGGCCGAACGTGGTCACCCTGGAGATCGGTACCAACGACCTGAACGGCAACTATCAGGTCCCGACCGCCACCGACCGGCTCCGTGCGCTCATCGACCGGATCACCCGCGACGTCCCCGACGCGACCGTCCTCGTCGGCACCCTGATCATCTCCACCAGCGGCACCGAGGAGGCCAACCGGCCCGCGTTCAACGCCAGGCTCCCCGGAATCGTGCAGGCCGAGCAGGCTGCCGGCAAGCACGTACGCCTGGTGGACATGAGCGCTCTGACCACCGCGGACCTGTCCGACTCCCTGCACCCCGACGACAACGGCTACCGCAAGATGGCGGACGCCTTCAACGCCGGGGTCCAGGCCGCGGACGCGGCAGGCTGGATCAAGCCGCCGGTTTCCTCGGGCGGGCAGGTGCGCTCCGGAATCGCGGGGAAGTGCCTGGACGTGGGCGGCGGCGACGGCGCCGACGGGACCGCCGCGGACATCTGGTCCTGCAACGGCTCCGACGCGCAGCAGTGGTCCGCACGCTCCGACGGCACCCTGCGGGCGCTCGGCAAGTGCCTCGACGCCACCGGCCGCGGTACCGCCAACGGCACCGAGATCGAGGTCTGGGAGTGCAACGGCGGCGCCAACCAGCAGTGGCAGGCGTACAACGGCGGTTACCGCAACCCGGTATCCGGCCGTTGTCTCGACGACCCCGGCGCGTCCACCACCGACGGTACGCAACTGATCCTGTGGGACTGCAACGGCGGCGCCAACCAGCAGTGGACCGCTCTGCCGGTCACCTCGGCTCCGTGATCCGACCTCACCGCGGCACCGACTCGTGATCGGTGTCCGGCCCCCCGACAACAAAGGAGAATGATCCTTCATGTCCTGGCTCACCGAGGAGCCCCGCCTCCGCACGGCCCTGGCCCTGTCCACCGTACTGACAGCCGGCGCGGTTCTGGCCCTGGCAGGGACAGCGTCCCCCGCCGCCCATGCGGCTTCCGGCACGCTCGGCGCGGCCGCGGCCGGCAGCGGCCGCTATTTCGGTACGGCCGTGGCCGCCGGGAAGCTCGGCGACTCGACGTATTCCTCGATTCTCGACCGGGAGTTCAACATGATCACCCCGGAGAACGAGATGAAGTGGGACACCACCGAACCGTCCCGCGGCAGCTTCAACTTCGGCCCGGCCGACCAGATCGTCGGCCACGCCACCGCGCACGGGCAGCGTATGCGCGGCCACACCCTGGTCTGGCACTCGCAGCTGCCCGGCTGGGTCAGCGGAATCAGGGACGCGAACACGCTGCGCAGCGTGATGGACAACCACATCACCACCGAGATGACCCACTTCAAGGGCAAGATCTACGCCTGGGACGTGGTCAACGAAGCCTTCGCCGACGGCTCCACACAGCACCGCAGCTCGGTGTTCCAGGACGTGCTCGGCAACGGCTTCATCGAGGAGGCGTTCCGCACCGCCCGGACCGCCGACCCCTCGGCCAAGCTCTGCTACAACGACTACAACATCGAGAACTGGACCGACGCCAAGACGCAGGGCGTCTACGCGATGGTCAAGGACTTCAAGTCCCGCGGTGTGCCCATCGACTGTGTGGGCTTCCAGAGCCACTTCGGAGCCGGCGGCCCGCCCGCGAGCTTCCAGACCACCCTGTCCGACTTCGCCGCCCTCGGCGTCGACGTCCAGATCACCGAACTCGACATCGCCCAGGCGTCGCCGACCGCCTACGCCAACACGGTCCGAGCGTGCATGAATGTCGCCCGCTGCACCGGCATCACGGTGTGGGGGATCAGGGACAGCGACTCCTGGCGCAGCGGGGACAATCCGCTGCTGTTCGACGCGGGCGGCAACAAGAAGCCGGCCTACGACGCGGTCCTGTCCGCGCTGGGCGGCGGGGGGAACCCGGGGGGCGGCATCGTCTCGGGCACGGTGTATTCGGTGAGCAATGCCGCCGCCGGCCGGGTGCTGGACGTGCCGGCGGGACAGACGGGGAACGGCACGCCGCTGCAGGTCTGGGATGCCAACGGCACTGCCGCGAACCAGCAGTGGCGGGCGAGCCAGAACAGCGACGGTTCGTACACGCTGACGAACGTCGGCAGCGGCCGGGTCCTGGACGAGCCGGGCGGCCAGACGGGCAACGGCACCCGGATGGAGATCTGGGATGCCAACGGCGGTGCGAACCAGCACTGGCGGGCGAGCCAGAACAGCGACGGCTCGTACACCTTGATCAACGTGGCGTCCGGCCGGGCGCTGGAGCTGCCCGGCGGGCAGACCGCCAACGGGACCCCGGTCCAGATCTGGGATGCCAACGGCGGCGCCAACCAGCACTGGAACCTCAGGTGAGGTGATCGGCGCCCAGCGCGCGCTCCTGCCCCCGGATCGCTTCGGAGTACCCGAGCGAACACACCCGCGCCCGGCACGGCGGCCGTCGCCGGACGCGGGTTTCGGCATGCCGTCATGGCGGTCCGACCACAGCGAGACATGGGATGTATCGGGTGGCGATTCGGAGTGCCAGGCCTATTGACAGGGTGTCAGACGTGTGGGATCACTATGCGACATGGGATGTCTGAGGGCTCTGCGGGCTCTCGGGCACTCTGAGGGGAGCGGTCGACGCCCCTTGTGAGCCCCTTCGGACAGGCACGGCACTCTCTGTCCCCTTCCCCCACATGTTCAAGGAACAGAATGCAGCCTTCATCTGTTGCGCCCCGGAGCCCCGCGGCTCGCAGACCCCGCTTACCGGCGGCCGCCGCCGTATGCGTGATGGCACTGCTGACCGCCGGGGGCACCAAGGCGTCCTCGCTGTACATCAACCCGGGGAACAGGTACTGGCGGGACGGTCACCTGACAGGCGTGCCGACCGGTGCCGCACCCGAAGGGGCGTACATGGTGACCAGCGGCACCCACGTCAACGGCGGCACCTTCTACGGAGGAGCCATCGTCGCCGGCCACCCCTCCGACGCGACCGACAACGCGGTGCAGGCCGGCATCACCGCGGCCGGCCACCGCTGAGCTCCCTACAGCGAGTGCGGGAGGCGGTGCTCCTCCCGCACCGCCCGGAGGGCCGCCAGGGGAACTGTTCCCCCACAATTCGACCCAGGAGATGACATGCTCATGATCACTGCGAGAGCCGGGCGCCTTCGGCCGCCGAACCCGCTGCTGTCCCTGCGCAGGACCCTGGCGCTCACGTTCTCGGCCGTGCTGCTCGCCGTGACCGTCCCCCTCCTCTCCCTCGGTACGGCGCAGCCCGCCGCCGCGCTCGGCAACGGGCTCGCGCTGACCCCGCAGATGGGTTTCAACGACTGGAACGCGTACGGCTGCAATGTCTCCGAGTCGCTGATCAAGTCCACCGCGCAGGCGATGCACACCAACGGCATGCAGGCGGCGGGCTATTCGTACGTCAACATCGACGACTGCTGGATGACCCACAGCCGCGATTCCGGCGGCCACCTGGTGCCGGATCCGGCCAAGTTCCCCGACGGCATCAAGGGCACCGCGGACTACGTGCACTCGCTGGGGCTGAAGCTGGGCATCTACGAGGACGCGGGCACCGCGACCTGCGCGGGGTATCCGGGCAGCCTGGGGCACGAGACCACGGACGCGCAGTCGTTCGCGTCCTGGGGTGTGGACTATCTGAAGTACGACAACTGCAACAACACCGGGGTTCCGGCGCGGACCCGGTACACCGCGATGCGGGACGCCCTGGCGGCCACCGGCCGGCCGATCCTGTTCAGCCTGTGCAACTGGGGTCAGGAGAACGTGTGGACCTGGGGCGCCGGCGTGGGCAACAGCTGGCGCACCACCGGGGACATCAGCCCGAGCTTCTCCAGCATGCTGTCGATCTTCCACAGCAACGTGGGACTGGCCTCCTACGCCGGCCCCGGCCACTGGAACGACCCGGACATGCTGGAGGTCGGCAACGGCTCGCTGACGGCCACCGAGAACCGCAGCGAGTTCAGTCTGTGGGCGGAGATGGCCGCGCCGCTGATCGCCGGCACCGACATCCCCTCGGCCCGTTCCGACACCCTGTCCGTCCTGACCAACTCCCGGGTGATCGCGGTCGACCAGGACCCCCTGGGCAGACAGGGCACCATGGTGTCGTCCTCGGGCGGTCTGGACGTGCTGGCCAAGCCGCTGGCCAATGGGGACGTGTCGGTGGCGCTGTTCAACGAGACGGGCTCGACGGCGACCATCACCACCACGGCGGCCGCGATCGGGAAGACCGGCGCGTCCGCTTATACCCTGACGGACCTGTGGTCGGGGGCGTCCTCGACCACCTCGGGCACCATCAGCGCCTCGGTGCCGGCGCACGGCACGGTGATGTACCGGGTCGCGGGCGGCAGCAGCAGCGGCGGCGGCACGAGCGTGACCGGTGAGCTGCACGCGGTGGGTGCGGGCAAGTGTCTGGACGTACCGAACTCGACCACGACCGCCGGCACCCAGGTGGAGATCTGGAGCTGCAACGGCGGGGTCAACCAGACATGGACGCATACCACCTCCGACCAGCTCACCGTCTACTCCGGCAGCAGCCAGATGTGCCTGGACGCCTACAACAACCAGACCACCGCCGGGACGAAGGTGGAGATCTGGCCGTGCAACGGCCAGACCAACCAGCAGTGGACGCTGAATTCCGACGGCACGATCACCGGCGTCCAGTCCGGCCTGTGCCTCGACGTCACCGGAGCGGCAACCGCCGACGGAACCCTCGCCGAGCTGTGGACCTGCAACGGCGGCACCGGTCAGCAGTGGGCGCTGGGATGAGTCCCCTCCGCGCCCCGGCCGGAACGGCCTGCGGGGCTGCCTCCCGCGGACAGCCGGGCGCCTCCGCGTCGACCACCGGCAGCTTCGGCGCCGCCGTCCGACGGCACTGCCACTGAGGAGGTCTCCATGCTCGAATCAACCACCGATCGCCGCCGAAGGCGATGGAAGGCCATGCTCCTGGCCGCTCTGGCGGTGGCCCTGGCCGCGTTCGGCGTACCGGCGTTCGCCACATCCTCGCCGACCGGCACGGCCGCCACCGTCCACCCGCCGGCCCACGTCGCCGGCGCCCCCGCGGCGGCCGCATCGCTTCCGTGCGACATCTATGCCGCGGGCGGTACGCCGTGTGTGACGGCGCATTCCACCACCAGGGCGCTCTTCGCGGCGTACAACGGGCCGTTGTACCAGATCCAGCGGGCCTCCGATCACGGCTACCGCGACATCGGAGTGCTCGGCGCGGGCGGGTACGCCGACGCGGCGTCCCAGGTCTCCTTCTGCTCGGGCACGTCGTGCACGATCACGAAGATCTACGACCAGAGCGCCCAGCACAACGACCTGCCGATCTCCTGGGGCGGCTACTGGAAGGGCCCGGGCCCGAACGGATCCGACGTCGGGGCCGACGCCATGGCCCTGCCCGTGACCGCGGCCGGCCACCAAGTCTTCGGCGTCAAGGTCACCCCGGGCGTCGGCTACCGGCTCGACCACGCGACCGGGGTGGCCACCGGGTCCCGGCCCGAAGGCATCTACATGGTGACGTCGTCGAACTACACCAACCAGTGGTGCTGCTTCGACTACGGAAGCGGTGAGAACTCCCACACCGACACCGGCAACGCCACCATGAACGCCATCTACTGGGGCAACGCCTGCTGGTTCGGGGGATGCACCGGCAGCGGCCCGTGGGTCGAGGCCGACCTGGAGAACGGCATGTACCACACCAACACGGGCTCCAACAAAGATCCCAGCAACCCCGGCGTGCACTACCCCTTCGTCAGCGCGTGGCTGAAGAACAACGGCACCAGCAACTTCACTCTCAAATACGGCAACGGCACGAGCGGCGGCCTGACGACCACCTTCTCCGGCCCCCTGCCCAGCGGCTACTCACCGATGAAGGTCGACAGCTCGGTCCTGCTCGGCACCGGGGGCGACAACAGTCCCAATGGCGTGGGCGAGTTCTTCGAAGGCGCGATGACGGCGGGCTACCCCACCGACGCCACCGAGAACGCCGTCCAGGCCAGTATCACCGCGGCCGGCTACGGGGTGGGAGGCGCCGGCGGCACGACCGGTGCGCTGCACGCGGTCGGCGCGGGCCGGTGCCTGGACGTGCCGGGCGCGTCCACGACGGCGGGTTCCCAGACGCAGATCTGGGACTGCACCGGCGCCGCGAACCAGACATGGACGCATTCCAGCTCCCACCAGCTCACCGTGTACTCCGGCAGCGGCCGGCTCTGCCTGGACGCCTCCGACCAGGGCACCAGCCCCGGCACCAAGGTCATCACCTGGACCTGCAACGGCCAGACCAACCAGCAGTGGAACGTCAACGCCGACGGCACCATCACCAGCGCCCAGTCCGGCCTGTGCCTGGACGTGACCGGCGCCGCGACCGCCAATGGCACCCCCGTCGAACTGTGGACCTGCAACGGCGGATCCAACCAGCAGTGGTCGCTGGGCTGACCCCGTGAAACCCGCATCACTCAGCGCGGGGGCGGCACCTGACCGCCGCCCCCGCGTGTCACCGCACCGCCCGCGCGACGAGCCACCGGAGGATCGTATGAGGACGAGAGCGAGGCCCGGCCGTCTGGTACTGGCAGTCGGCATCGTCTTGGCGTTCGTGCTGCAGCTGCTGCCGACGGCCGAGAGCCAGGCCGCCTCGGGCGAGTCGCTGAGCGTGAACCTGGCGTCGACGCGGGGACCGTCGACCGGCGTGGGGGAGGGCTTCCTCTACGGCATCAGCGAAGACGGCAGCCAGCCGGCGGACCAGTTCATCCAGCCCCTGGGACTCAACGCGTTCCGCGGCGGCGGATGGTTCTCCGGCGGCTGGATCAGGGACGGCTACCAGTACGGCCCGGCCACCCGGGCCGACGTCGACTCGATCATCGCGCAGGCGAAACGGCTCACCCGGCCGCCTTACCACGCGCAGTACCAGGTGCTCGTCAGCGACATCTACGGCGCGAACGGCGGCCAGCCTGCGAACACGACATACCCGTGCGACAACGGCGACTGCTCCAGCTGGGTCGGCTTCATCGACTCCACGGTGGGAGCGCTGCAGGCTTCGGGGCTGACGTTCGCCTACGACATCTGGAACGAGCCGGACATCTCCGTCTTCTGGACCCGGGGTGTCAACAGCGCCCAGTACTTCCGGATGTGGGACACCGCCTACCGCGAGATCCGGCGTATCGCCCCCGGAGCGCAGATCGTGGGACCGTCCCTCGCGTTCACCCCGCAGCGCAATCCGGGTGAATGGCAGGCCTGGCTCGCGCATGTGAAGGCGGCCGGGACGGTACCGGACATGATCAGCAACCACAACGAGGGCGACGTCGACGATCCGGTCACCGTCGCACAGAGCCTCCGCGACGCCCTGAGCTCGGCGGGCCTCGGTCCGTTGCCGCTGTCCTCCAACGAGTACCAGCCGGCCGACCGGCAGACGGCCGGGGTGACGGCCTGGTATCTGGCGCGGTTCGCGCAGTCCGGGTACACCAACGCGATGCGCGGCAACTGGGTGTGCTGTGTCACCCCGAACCTGACAGGAGTGCTCACCCAGAGCGGGGGCAGCTGGCAGCCGACCGGCAACTGGTGGGCGCTTCGGGACTACGCCGACATGACCGGCACCCTCGTCGACACGTCCGGCCAGGTCGGCTCGACCGCGATCTCGGCCTCCGAGGACTCCGCCGCCAAGCGCGCGGTGGCCGTCATCGGCGACGCGAACGGGTACACCGGCGCCGCGTCCGTGACCTTCGACGGGCTGTCGTCCGTGTCCTGGCTGTCGAACGCCGGCAGCGTGCACGTCACCGTGCACCGCATCCCGGACCAGGCGCCGCTCGGTGCGCCCCAGACCGTGTACGACCAGAACGTCAGCACCTCGAGCGGCTCGATCACCGTGCCGTTCACGTTCCAGGCCCCGCACGACGCGTTCGCCGTCCATCTGACACCGGCCTCGTCCAGCGGCGGGGGCTTCCCGGACGGCTACCACCAACTTGTCGTCGCCAACGACAACTTGTGTCTGGACGTGTACGGCAACTCCGGCAGCGCGGGCGCCGCGATCGACCAGTGGACCTGCAACGGGCAGGGCAACCAGCAGTTCCAGTTCGTGCCGGCCTCCGGCGGCTACGGCGAACTGCGCGCCCGGAGCTCCGGCCAGGACGTGGCCGTCGCCGGCGGCTCCACGGCGGCGGGCACCCCGGACATCGTCCAGCAGGCCCCCGGCACAGCGGCCAACGCCCTCTGGATGCCGGTGCGCCAGTCCGACGGCTCGTACGCGTTCCAGAACCGCAACAGCGGTCTGTGCCTGGACGTCTACGGCGCCGGCAGCAACCCGGGTCAGCAACTGGACCAGTGGCAGTGCAAGAACGCTCCCGGCACGAACCAGGACTTCATCCTCCGCTGACCGCACAGTCATCGGGCCCTACGGCCGGACCCGCCACACCGGCCCCGGGCTGACACCCCCGACCTGCGAAAGGAACCCAACGTGTCAGCATTCGGACGGCTGCTGCGGCGCCTGCGCGCCTCGACGGCCGTGCTCACGGGCCTCGTCCTGGCCGTCGGCGGCCTCGTGGGCACCACCGCCGCTCCCGCCCAGGCCGCCGGCTCCATCACCATCAACGGTGCGTCCGGCGGACGGACCTTCGACGGCGTCGGCGCGATCAGCGGCGGGGGCGGCAACAGCAGGCTCCTGATCGACTACCCCGAGCCCCAACGCGGCCAGATCCTCGACTACCTCTTCCGGCCCGGCTACGGCGCCTCCCTGCAGATCCTCAAGGCCGAGATCGGCGGGGACACCAACTCCACCTCGGGAGCCGAGCCGAGTCACCAGCACACCCGCTCCGACCTGAACTGCGACCGGGGCTACGAATGGTGGCTGATGGAGCAGGCCAAAGCGCGCAACCCGAACATCAAGCTCTACGGGCTCGCCTGGGGCGCCCCCGGCTGGATCGGCGGCGGGAACTTCTGGTCCACCGACATGATCAACTACCTGCTCTCGTGGCTGGGCTGCGCCAAACAGCACGGATTGAGCATCGACTACCTCGGCGGCTGGAACGAGAGAGGCTACAACATCTCCTGGTACGAGCAGCTGCGCAGCGCGCTCAACACCAACGGCTACGGCAGCGTCAAGATCGTCGCGGCCGACTCGGACTGGTCCGTGGCGAACGACGTCGGCTCCAACCCGGCGTTCGCCGCCGCGGTGAACGTCATCGGCACGCACTACCCCTGCGGCTACCGGTCGTCCCAGTCCGACTGCTCGGTGCCGTCGGCCGCCACGTCGTCCGGCAAGCAGCTGTGGGCGAGCGAGAACGGCTCGGACGACTACAACGCGGGAGCGCAGGCCGTGGCCCGCGGCATCAACCGCGGATACATCGACGGCCGGATGACCGCGTACCTCAACTGGCCCGTGGTCGCGGCGATCACGCCGAACCTGCCGTACCCCACCATGGGTCTCGCCCTGGCCTCGCAGCCGTGGTCCGGGCACTACGCGATCGGCAGGAACACCTGGGTGATGGCGCACACCAGCCAGTTCACCGCGCCGGGCTGGCAGTATCTCGACGCCTCCAGCGGCTACATCGGCGGCAACCGCAACAACGGCAGCTACGTCTCGCTGAAGTCCACGAACAACTCCGACTACTCCACGGTCGTCGAGACGACGGACGCCGGCAGCACCCAGACGCTGAACTTCAATGTCACCGGAGGGCTGTCCACCGGAACCGTCCACGTCTGGTCGACCGACGTCAACTCCGGCAACCCGGCAGACTACTTCGTGCACACCACGGACATCACCCCGTCCGGCGGCGGCTTCAGCCTGACCGTGCAGCCCCATCGCGTCTACACCCTGACCACCACGACCGGTCAGGGCAAGGGCACCGCCACCGGCCCCGCCCAGGGCGCGATGAGCCTGCCGTACAGCGACTCCTTCGACGGCAACGCCACCGGCACCGAGGCGAAGTACCTCATGGACTGGCAGGGTGCCTTCGAGGTGGCCGGCTGCGGCGGCGGTCGCAGCGGCAAGTGCGTGCGCCAGATGAGCCCCCAGAAACCGATCACCTGGGACGCGCTGTCCGATCCGCACGCCCTGCTCGGTGACGTGAGCTGGAGCAACTACACCCTTTCGTCCGACGTGCTGCTCGAACAGCCGGGATACGCCGAGCTGATCGGCCGTGCAGGCGCACAGGACTACAGCAGCACCGGAGGGCTGAACGCCTACCACCTGCGAGTCAGCGACACCGGCGCCTGGTCGATCCTCAACTCGAACACCAACGGCAACGTCTCCGCCCTGGCCCACGGCACGACCACGGCGCTGGGCACCAACCGGTGGCACACCCTGGCGCTGACCTTCTCGGGCAGCACCGTCACCGCCGTCATCGACGGTTCCACGGTCGGTTCCGTGAGCGACCGCACCTGGGCCGGCGGACAGGCCGGCTACGCGACCAGCCAGGGGGAGACCGCGCAGTTCGACAACCTGTCCCTCACCCCCGGCAGCGGCGGCACCGGTGGCGGCACGACCGCCGCGATCGTCGGGGTCGGCTCCGGACGGTGCGTGGACGTGCCGAACCAGTCGCAGACGTCCGGCACCCAGGTGGAGCTGTGGGACTGCAACGGCGGCAGCAACCAACAGTGGACGAGCACCCCGGCCGGTGAGCTGCGGGTCTACGGCAGCGCCTGCCTGGACGCCTCGGGGGGCGGGACCAGCCCCGGCACCAAGGTGGACATCTGGGCGTGCGACGGCGGCAGCAACCAGAAGTGGACGCTCAACGCCGACGGCACGATCACCGGTGCCCAGTCCGGCCTGTGCCTGGACGCCACGGGCGCCGGAACGGCCAACGGCACCTTGCTGGAGCTGTGGACGTGCAACGGCGGCAGCAACCAGCAGTGGACGCGCGACTGACCCGCCGCACCCCAACCGGTGGGCCCGGATTCCCGCATCACTCCCGTCAACCCCCAAAGAGGCCTCCGTGACTCCTCCCTCACGCCCGATCAGCCGGCGCCGACTTCTGTCGGCGGCCGGTGCGGCCACGGCCTTCGGCCTGCTGCGGTTCGCCCCCGAGGCGGCCGCGACCGACGGCCCCGGAAGCTACACCGCGAGCTGGTCCTCCGTGGACCGGCACCCCCCGGCCCCGGCCTGGTTCCAGGACGCCAAGTTCGGCATCTACTACCACTGGGGCGTCTTCAGCGTTCCCGCGTTCGGGAACGAGTGGTATCCGCGCAACATGTACATCGGCGGTTCGGCCGAGAACCAACACCACATCGCCACCTACGGCGACCCCTCGGTGTGGCCGTACAACAACTTCATCGACGGTGCCCGCGACAAGGCCGGCAGCCATGTGCAGTTCGCCCCGAAGCTCGCCTCCCAGGGCGGCAACTGGGACCCGAACGCCTGGGCGCAGCTGTTCAAGGCCGCGGGCGCGAGGTTCGCCGGCCCGGTCGCCGAACACCACGACGGCTTCTCCATGTGGGACAGCCGCTCCAACCCGTGGAACTCGGTCCAGCGCGGCCCCCGGCTCGACCTCGTGGGGCTGCACGCGCAGGCCATCCGCGGGCAGGGGCTGAAGTTCATGGCCTCACTGCACCACGCCTACCACTTCAACGGCTTCTACGACCATGTGCCGTCCCAGTCGGACCCGACGCTGCGCATCCTCTTCGGCCAGCAGGGCTCGGCCGCGGAGAACAAGCTCTGGTACGACAAGCTGATCGAGATCGTCGACGGCTACCAGCCGGACCTGGTGTGGCAGGACTTCGACCTGGGCCTGGTGCAGGAGTCCTACCGCCTCCAGTTCCTCGCGCACTACTACAACCAGGCGGTCTCCTGGAACAAGGACGTGGTCGCGACCTACAAGGACGGCTTCGACAACAAGGGCGAGGTCTTCGACTTCGAGCGCGGCGGCCCGGCAGGGCTGCTCACTCCCTACTGGCTGACCGACGACAGCATCTCCTCCTCCAGTTGGTGCTACACGGTGGGCATCGGCTACTACTCGACGCAGGCCCTGCTCCACTCGCTGATCGACCGGGTCAGCAAGGGCGGCACCATGCTGCTGAACATCGCGCCGACGGCCGACGGCACGATCCCCTCCGGGCAGCAGTCGATCCTGCTCGGCATGGGTGACTGGCTCGGCCGCTTCGGAGAGGCGGTCTACGGCACCCGCTCCTGGGCCGGCTACGGCGAGGGGCCCACCAAGATGGGCGGAGGCTCGTTCAGCGGACCGGTGGCCGGCACGGCGAAAGACATCCGGTTCACCCGCAGCCAGGACAACAAGGTGCTCTACGCCACCGCTCTGGGCTGGCAGGGCAGCACGATGACCATCACGACGCTGAACTCCAACCAGATCGACCTCAGCAGCCTGACCGGGGCGCAACTGCTGAACAACGCCGCCGGCACCTACATCAACCTGCCCGCACCGACCCAGGACGCCTCGGGACTGCATCTGGCCATGCCCTCGTCCAGCCCGCCGTTCAGCGCCCTGGCGTACACGGTCAAGCTCACCTTCTCCGGCGAGATTCCCGTCCTGGGCGGGCCGGGCGGCTCCACCACCTGGGTGAGGATCGCCAACGTGACCAGCGGGCTGGTGCTCGACAGCGGGGGCAACGTCGCCTCCGGCTCCAACCTCAAGCAGTGGAACTACGACGGGAGCACCAACCTGCAGTGGCAGTTGATCGACCTCGGCAACGGCTACTACCGCATCATGAACCGCACCAATGGCATGGCCGTCGACAGCTGGGGCAACTCCGCCAACGGCGCTCCCGCCCGCCAGGCGGCGTGGAACGGCGGCAACAACCAGCAGTGGACGCTCAGCAGCCTCGGTGGCAACCGCTACCAGATCATCAATCGGGGCACCGGCACCGCCCTCGACGGCAGCGGCAGCACCACGGTCGGCTCCACCACGGTGATGTGGACTCCGAACTCCAGCAGCAACAACGAATGGACCATCACCGGCGTCTGACCCCCTCAGCGACCGATGCTCCCTGTTCATCCCGACCACGGAAGAAGGAGTGCATGAAGCGCAAACCGTTCTTGATGTCCATCGTGGCTGCGGTACTTCTCGTCCTGTCAGCCGCGGGCACCTCGTTCAGCAGCGGCCTCGGCGCGCCCGCGTCGGCCACGAAGACCGCCGCCGCGGCGAGCTCCGGCTGTGGCAAGGCCCCGGCGCTGACGAGTGGCACGCACACGATGCAGAGCGGCGGCCAGACGCGCAGTTACATACTGAGGGTTCCCGCCGGCTACGACAGCAACCACCCCTACCGGCTGATCTTCGGCTTCCACTGGCGGGGCGGCACGGCGGGCGACGTCGACTCGGGCGGGACGGACGGGTACAACTGGTCCTATTACGGCCTCAGGCGCCTGGCGGACAGCGCGAACAACAGCACGATCTTCGTCGCCCCCCAGGGCATCGGCAACGGCTGGGCCAACACCGGCGGCCAGGACGTGGCCTTCGTCGACGCCATGGTCAACCAGATCGAAACGGGTCTGTGCGTCGACACCACCCAGCTGTTCTCCGCCGGGTTCAGCTACGGCGGCGCGATGTCGTACGCCCTCGCCTGCTCCCGTGCGACGGTCTTCCGTGCGGTGGCGGTCTACTCCGGCGCGAACCTCAGCGGTTGCGACGGCGGCACTCAGCCCACCGCCTACATGGGCCTGCACGGCATCAGGGACAACGTGCTGCCCATCTCGCTGGGACGGGAACTGCGCGACACCTTCGTGCGGACGAACGGCTGCACCCCGCAGAACCCGCCCGAGCCGGCCTACGGAAGCCTGACGCACATCATCACCACCTACTCGGGATGCAGGTCCGGATATCCCGTCGTCTGGGCCGCGTTCGACGGCGCGGGCCACGACCCCGGGCCCATAGACGGTTCCACCGGTGACGGCTGGCGCACCTGGACCTCGGCAGCGGTGTGGCAGTTCTTCACACAGTTCGACTCGAACCAGCCGCCGCCACCGCCGTCCGGCAACCAGGAGATCGTCGGCCAGCAGTCCGGGCGCTGCCTCGACATCAACAACTTCACCACGGCCAACGGCACGCAGGCGCAACTGTGGGACTGCAACGGCGGCTCCAACCAACGGTGGACCCACACCGCCGGAAAGCAACTGGTCGTCTACGGCAACAAGTGCCTGGGCGTCGGCCAGTCCGCGGGCAGCGGCACCCCGGCGGCGATCTGGGACTGCAGCGGGCAGGCGGACCAGCAGTGGAACATCAATCCTGACGGCACGATCACAGCGGTGCAGTCGGGGCTCTGCCTGGACGCCGTCGGCCAGGGGACCGCCAACGGCACGAAGGTCCAGCTGTGGAGTTGCACGGGCGGTGCGAACCAGCACTGGCGCCTGGCGAACTGAAACACCGGGCCGGGCCCGCACGACACCGTGCGGGCCCGGCCCCCAGACCTCAGCATGCCGAGCCGGATCGCGCGGGCGCCCTGCCGTGCTCCTGACGCGGGGGCAGCGTCGTCCGGGACTGCTGCCGGCCCTCCGGACGGTCGGCGGGCCTCACGCGGCCTGCCGCACCGACATCACCGCCCACGGCGAGAGGTCGACATCGATCTCGAGCACACCGCTGTCGGGCACCGTCAGCGTGAAACCGCGGAGCGAGTCGGCGACCGTGCTCAGGTATGTGCTGTCCGCCCGGGACAGGTTGAGGGGCGATCCGAGCCGGTGCCAGGCTTCGGCGACGTTCCCGTGCTCCCAGTCCATGATCTCGACGAGGAACCGGGTCCCTGGCTCGAGTTCACCGATCGAGTGACGGATCCTTCGGTTCGGCCCCATCTCGGCCAGCGCGCGCGTCGCCGGATACGAGTTCGCCGAACCGACACCCCTCGTGGCCATCTCCTCGGGGTAGTTGAAGAACAGCGCCGACAGAGCGGATGTCCGGCTGTCCCGGGTCACGACGCCCTCGGCCGTCGCGAGGAGAAGCCGGTCCCCCAGCCGTCGGAGCATCCTGAACGCGTGGAATGTGGGCTTGTGCATGCCGGCCTCGTTCACCAGGCCGAACCCGCCGTGAAACGGTCCGAGCCCGGCCCCTCCTTCCTCGAACACGTCCGTGAAGGTCCAGTAGGAGATCGAGTCGGCGAGGGTGGCACATTTCAGGTACGTCCGCGTGATGTACGTGGCCGCGAACAGGGTGTCATGGACGAAGTCGCGGGCGGACGGCGAGGTCGACCACTCCGTGACATGGATCTCCGCGTCCGGATATGCGCTGTTCGCCACAAGATCGTTAAGGAGGGTCAGGTCGTCGAACGTCGCATCGGCGTATCGGGTGATGTGGACCGCCCGGCCGTCGGCGCCGTACGCGAAATCGGTCGGGTACAGGTGAGTCGAGATGAAGTCGACCGGGAGTCCGCGCTTCGCGCACCAGTCGATGAAGTCTTCGACCCACACCGGGCGCCAGTCCAGCGCGTCCACGTCGGACGCGCTCGCCGTCTCGTGCATCGCCGAGCGGTCCTCGACCTCGCCCTTGTAGCGGTCGTCGGGCACGAAGACGCTCGTTGCGGGTCCGCCCACCTTCAGCTCGGGATCGATGTTCTTGATCGCCGTCACAGTGTGCTCGTAGAGTTCGAAGTACTCCGTCTTCGTTCCCGTCCAGAAGTGCGGAACCAGATTCGGTTCGTTCCACACTTCGAATCGCCATTGGCGTACCTCAGCGAGACCGTATCGGTCGATCCAGTGTTCGACCGAACGCGTCACCAGCTCAACCCAGCGCGCCATGTCCTTGGGCGGGCTGCAGTGCGCACCCCACCAGAACACCGTTTCGTGTACGGTCGCCAACTCGCGTGGCATGAAGCCCAGTTCCACGAAGGGGCGGGCGCCGGATTCCAAGATGAAGTCGAACACCTTGTCGACGTAGCTGAAGGTGTACATCGGGGAGGCGAGGGGCGTGTTCGGGCCGAACCCGTGACCGTAACTCTCCCGGTACACGAACATGTCGTCGTGAAAAATCCCGTGGAAGCGGATGTAGCGGAATCCGCAGGCATCGACAGCCTCGCCGAACTGCTGTTGCCAGTCCGCGCGCAATGCCTCATTCGCCCGTCCGGCGCCGACGCACTCCGACCAGATGTGCGGAAGTGGGCTCTCGTCGCGAAGCTCGCCGTCGATCCGGACCCGAGATTCGCTCTGGGCGTCGTTTGTCATCGTCTCACATTTCTTTGCGGAGTCGCGTGTGGAAGGCAGCCGGTTTGTCCCTGCCGGCCCAATGTCGATTTCAGGCTGCTGAGGCGTCGTCGTCGGTCAGTGCCGGTGAGCGGGGCGTGCGACGCCCCGCTTCTTCGGCAAGGTCCGCCGGACAGGCCCTAGCCCTTGACGGCGCCGAGCGAAACGCCTGACTGCCAGTACCGCTGCAGGCTGAGGAACGCGATGATCAGCGGTACGACTGTCAGCAGCGCGGCTGTGATCACGAGATTCTGGATGAGAGCGCCGTTCCCCGCGGTCGATCCCAGCTTGTTCCATTCATTGAGTCCGATGGTCAGCGGATACCAGTTGGGATCCTTGAGCATGATCAGCGGAAGGAAGTAGTTGTTCCAGATCGATACGAACGAGAAGAGCAGGACCGTCACGCTTGCCGGCGCGAGCAGCGGAAGCGCGATCTGGACGAAGGTCCTGAGCTCGCCGGCGCCGTCGACCTTCGCGGCATCGAGCAGGTCCGTCGGTACGGCTTCGGCCGTGTACACCCACATCAGGTACAACCCGAAGGGGTTGATGAAACTCGGTATGAGAACGGCCCACGGGGTGTTGGTGATGCCGAGATGCGCGAACAGCAAGAACTGTGGGATCGCCAGGGCGATGCCCGGCACCGCGATCGATCCCAGGATGACGAAAAGGAGCACGCGCTTGCCGCCGAACTGGAGCTTCGCCAGGGCATACCCGCCGAGGGCCGCCAGGAACGTCGACACGACCGCGCCCACGACGACGTAGATGACGGTGTTGAGCAGCCACCGGGAGAAAATCCCGTCCTGGTATCTGAACACCTCGACGATGTTGTCCCACAGGGCGAACCTGTGACCGGGCGCGAGCCCGAACGAGGAGACGAAGTCGGCCTGTGACTTGGTCGCGTTGATGACCAGCCACACAAGTGGCAGCAGGCAGTACAGGGCGGACAACCCTGTCATGACAGTGAGAGTCACGCTCTTCTTGGGGTTCTCCACGGTATAGCGGCGACGGCGGTCGCGGGTATGACCGGTCGATGAGCCGGATGTCACGACGTGGGCTTCCCCGGATTCAGCTCCTGTGCTAATGATCGAAGGCATTTCTCAATCCTCTGATCTGGACGGCGTAGGCGACCGCGATCGTGATCGCGGCCATGACGAGCGCGAGGGCTGCCGCATAGCCTTGCTGAGATCCGGTGAAGGCCAGGTTGTAGGCGTACAGGTTGGGCGTGTAGTGGGTGGTGATGCCGCTGTTGGCCACCATGGAGGGCAGGATCTGCGGCTCGTTGAAAATCTGGAACGTGCCGATGATCGAGAAGATGATCGCGATGACCAGGGACTGTCGCAGTGCCGGTAGCTTGATTCTGAGGACCACTTGAAATTCGTTCGCCCCGTCGAGTGCCGCGGCCTCGTACAGTTCGCGCGGCACGGCCTTGAGCACGGCGTAGAAGATGAGCATGTTGAAGCCGGTGAAGGCCCAGGTCACCATGACGCCGATGGAGATGAGCGTGGTACTGGGGGCGAAGGGGTTGAGATCCGTGCCCAGAGCGTTGTCGAGGCTGCCGAGCAGGCCGTATTTGACGCCCAGCATGAATCCCCACATGAGGGTCGACACGACCGCCGGCACCGCATAGGGGAGAAAGATCGACACCCGCATGAACCCGGTGCCGTGCAGACGCCTGGAGTCCAGTGCCAGCGCCAGCACCACGGCGAGGATCAGCATGACCGGCACCTGGACGAGGGTGAACGAGAAGACCCGGCCCACACCGTCCCAGAACTGCGCATCATGGAACAGCTTGGTGTAGTTGGCGAGCCCGGTGAACGTGTTGCCCCCGATGAGCTTCTGCTGGAAGAGGCTGAGGTAGCCGGCGTAGACGATCGGCACGATGTACACGAGCATGAACAACAGCCCGAAGGGTGCGATGAACGCCAGTCCGATCTGTTTCCTGCCGCGCGTTCCGGCCGATGCCGGGTGGTGCGCGGTGTTTGGCGACGTCACAGCGTCAGTCCACCTCGAAACCCTGCTCGTTGCCGTACTTGATCATGCGCTGCTTCCACTCCTCCAGGATTCCCGCGAGCGAGCCCTTGCCTGTGGTGTAGAACTTCGACACGAGGTCGCCGTAGGCCGACCGGGCCCACTCGAAGAACGGTGGGAACTGCCAGCCGCGCGCGACCGACTTCGAGGCTTGCGCCAGCACGGGACCGACCTTCTGGTCACCGAAGTACTTGTTGGCCTTGTTCTGGGAGTCCGTGCTCGCCAACACCGACGTGTTCGGCACGAAGGCGCCCGCATCGACGCGGGACGACAGGCCGCCGCCGTGCGTGAAGTACTCGAGGAACTTGAATGCCGCGTCCTTGTGCGGGGCAGCGGCCGGGATGCCGAAGCCGCTGCCGCCGTTCTCGGCCCCGACCTCGTCGCCCCGTTGCCACTGCGGCATCAGCGCGACTCTGAAGTCACCGGCGGCCTTGGGTGCGCGCTGGGGCAGTGACGCGGTCAGCCAGCCGCCCATGATCTGCGAGGCAAGAGTTCCGTCGTTGAGCGTGCGGTTCCAGTCGTTGGACCACGCCGTGACCTTGGTGTTGAGCAAGCCTTCGTCGAGCATCTTCTGCCAGAACGCCACGGCCTTGGTCGTGGCGGGCTCCGAGAAGTCGATGTGCACCTTGGTGCCGTCCACCTTGAACGGGCGACCGCCGGCCTGCCAGATGAGCGAGAGCAGGAAGAAGAGGTCCCCGGTGTCCTGGGCGATGTAGTAGTCGCCACCGAGCGCGCGGATCTTCTTGGCGTCCTTGTAGTACTCGTCCCACGTGGCCGGGGGTTCGTTCACACCCGCCTTTTTGAGAGTGGCCTGGTTGTAGAACATGACCGACGGCCCGTAGTCGGAAGGAAGTGCGTAGACCTTGCCATCGACTGTCACGTCGTTCCACGCGGCGTCGACGTAGTCCTTCTTGAGGTTGTCGACGCCGAATTCCCCGAGATTGTCGAGCTTGCCGGGAATGGCGAAGTAGGGCACCGCGAAGTACTCGAACATCGCGAGGTCCGGCACACCGGAACCCGCCTGGATCGCATTGTCCAGAGCCGTGTACTCGTCGAACGACGAGCCGGCGTTGACCACCTTGACCTTGATGTTCGGATTCGCCGCCTCGAAACCGGGCACGGCCTTCGCGACGGTGTCGTCCCAACTCCAGACCGTGAGCTTCACCTTGCCGTTGCCGCCGTCCGACGACCCACTCGAGCAAGCACCCAGTACGAGCGTCAGCCCGAGCGCCGCGGAAAGGAGCCTTGCCTGCTTGCGGAGCCTCATGAGCCGCCTCCTCCTTGAGATGACCCGAAACTTTTTCGCATCATTTTCGAAGCTCGTGGCAAGTTACTGGCCTGATCCGGTCACGTCAAGGAGTTGGGCAGGTGCGAGATGGACGACAGGGGTGGCGGGTGTGTAACGTGCGCCCAGCTTCGAAAAAGTTTCGGACGTGGAACGGAGTCACGATGAGTCGGCGATCTCATTCCGAACGAGCCACCCTCGCGGATGTCGCCCGGCTGGCCGGTGTCTCACCGGCGACCGCCTCGAAGGTCCTCAACGGACGCAGCGACGTGGGGGCGAACACGCGCGACCTCGTCCTCGGTGTCATCGCCGAGCTCGGCTACAAGCCGACGACGGCACGGCGGGATGTGCAGCGGGAGCGGACGCTCGTCACCGTGCTCGACATCGTCGAGTCCCGCTACGCCGGGACGGTGCTCCAAGGGATCCTCGTGGCCGCGACGGCCGCGCAGGCCGAGCTCCTCCTGCGCCTCCCGCCCGAGGACTGGACCGGCGCAAGCCGCACAGCGGCCCGTGCCTGGATCGCGGAGCTGCGGGCGTCCGGCGTCGTCGGCATCGTCGCGCTCG
The DNA here is from genome assembly GCF_032658145.1 of Streptomyces sp. MK7. Classification (NCBI taxonomy): domain Bacteria; kingdom Bacillati; phylum Actinomycetota; class Actinomycetes; order Kitasatosporales; family Streptomycetaceae; genus Streptomyces; species Streptomyces sp. MK7. The sequence continues at coordinate 11,573 of NZ_JAVACL010000026.1, read as the reverse complement.
CCGTCGCCGTGCCCGACTCCGTGCTCCGCGCCGCGGAGGACGCGGAGCTGCCGGTGGTGTCGATCGACCCGATCGACACCACCGACTCGCGTGTCGTCAGCATCGGTTCCACCAACTGGGCGGGTGGCCGCTCGGCGACCGAGCATGTCATCAGGCTGGGGCACCGCAGGATCGCCTGGATCGGCGGCCCTGTGGGTTCCGCTCCCTCGGCGGAGCGCTTCCACGGGTACCAGGCCGCGCTGCACTCGGCGGGCATCACGCCGGACGACGTGATGATCCGCCACGACACGTTCTCCGTCGAAGCCGGGCTCCGGCACGCCCATGACATGCTGGCGCGCGACGAGCGGCCGACCGCGATCGTCGCGGGCAACGACGAAATCGCCGTCGGCGTGCTCGCCGCGGCCAATGAACTGCACATCGCCGTCCCTGGGGATCTGTCGGTCACGGGGTTCGACGACACGCCACAGGCCCAATGGACGACCCCCCGGCTGACGTCCGTCGGGCAGCCTCTCGTCGGCATGGGCCGAATGGCCGTCGAGACCGCCCTCGGCATGGCGGACGGCGTCCAGCCCGCCTCCCGGCACCTCCAGCTGGCGACCACCCTCAATGTCCGCGACTCCACGGGTCCCGCCACATGACCCGCTCCGCACAGAGGGCGCCGCGCGGCGTCAGAGCGGCGTGATCACATACTCCCCGCCTGCCTCGGTCCCGAACACCGCGAGGGTGCTTTCGGGGCGCTCCACCTCTGTTTCGGCGCCGCCTGCGGAATGCACGGTGACCGGTGCGGCGGTGCGGAGTCGGACGGTGCCGTGCCGGCGCGCTGTCAGGCGGGCCTGGGCCAGCGCGCCGTCGAGCCAGGAGAGGCCGACGGTGAGGCCGCCGCGGGCGAGGAGGCCGGTGACCCGGCCCGCAGGGAGCTGCGGCGGCAGGGCGGGCAGCAGGTGGACCTCACCGGTGTGGGACTGGAGCAGCCATTCGGTCACGCCGGCGGTGGCGCCGAAGTTGCCGTCGATCTGGAAGGGCGGGTGCAGGTCGAACAGGTTCGGGGCGGTGTGGTCGGGGGTGAGCAGGTCGGTGAGCAGCTTGTAGGAGCGGGCGCCGTCTTCCGCGCGCGCCCAAAAATTGATCTTCCAGGCGAGGGACCAGCCGGTGCCGTCGTCCCCACGCATCTCCAGAGTCTTCAGAGCGGCCCGGAAGAGTTCCGGGGTTGTGCGCTTGGTGATCTGGTTGCTGGGGTGGAGGCCGTACAGATGGGAGATGTGGCGGTGCTGCTGCTCGGGTGCCCCCGCGTCCCAGTCCTGCTGCCACTCCTGCAGCTGCCCCAGGGCGCCGATCTTCATGGGCGGCAGCTGGGCCCGGGCCCGGCGCACCCGGTCGGCGTACGGGCTGGTGGTGCCGAGCACGTCGCAGGCGGCGAGGTAGCCGTCGAAGAGGTCACGCAGGATCTGGTTGTCCATCGTCGGGCCCGCACATGCGGACACGCCGGGGTGGTGGGCGTTCTCGGGCGAGACGGACGGACAGGTGACCAGGTATCCGCTGGTGGGGTCGTGGACGAGCGCGTCGAGGAAGAAGCGGACCGCTCCTTCGACCACGGGCAGCCGTCGGCGCAGGGCCGCGCTGTCACCGGTGAAGCGGTAGTGCTCCCACACGGAGGTGGCGAGCCAGGCGCCGCCGGTGGGCCACATCCCCCAGAACGCTCCGTCCACGGGCGCGGTGCCACGCCAGGCGTCGGTGTTGTGATGGGCGACCCAGCCGTCGGCTCCGTACTGCACCCTGGCGGTCTTCTGTCCGGCCTGGGCGAGGTCGTCGAGCAGGGCGAAGACCGGATCCCAGCACTCCAGGAGGTTGGTGGTGGGCGCGGGCCAGTAGTTCATCTCCGCGTTGATGTTGATCGTGTACTTGGAGTCCCAGGGCGGGGACAGCTGGTCGTTCCAGATGCCCTGCAGATTGGCGGGCTGTGTGCCGGGGCGGGACGAGGAGATGAGCAGGTAGCGGCCGAACTGGTAGTGAAGCGCCACCAGTTGCGGGTCGTCGGCCTGAGAGAACGCGGCCACCCGCCGATCGGTCGGCGCCGCCGCCGCATCCGTGGTGCCGAGGTCGAGCGTGACCCGGCGGAAGAGCGCGCGGTGGTCGCGCACGTGCCGGGAGCGCAACTGCCCGTAGGGGGTGTCGGCTGCGGCGTTCAGAGGGCGCTCGGCGCGGGCGCGGTGGTCACCTGAGGCGTCCCGGTAGTCGTTGTAACTGGTGCCGACGGACACCAGCAGGGTCACCGCGTCGGCCCCGTCCACGGCGAGCGTGCCGTTCTCGCTGCGCACGATGCCCCCTTCGGCGCGGGCACGGACCAGGGCGCGGAAGCGGACCCGGCCGGTGACCCCCTCACGCGTCTGCCCGGTCCCCTCCAGAGCGGCGGTGATCCGGTCCGGCGACGACGTCTGAGCCTGCTGGGGACTGTCGAAGGCGGCGGTGAACGACAGGGCACCGGGGGAATCCGCGGTCAGCCGGACCGCAATCACCTGGTCGGCGTGGCCGGCGAAGGCCTCGCGACGGTATGCCACTCCGTCGCGGACGTACGTCGTGGTCGCCACGGCTGTGTCCAGGTCCAGCTCACGACGGTAGGAGCTGACGTCACCTGTCCCCGGGAACGTCAGGCGCAGGTTGCCGACTGTCTGGTACATCAACTCCCCGACCGGGATGCCCAGGAAGGTGGAGTTGATCAGGTCCTGGGCGGAGTTCCACTCGCCGGCGAAGATTCGGCGCCGGATCTCGGGGAGGTTCGCCAGACCCTGAGGGTTGGCGGGTTCATAGGGGCCGCCCGCCCAGAGGGTGTCTTCATTGAGCTGGAGCTGCTCGGTGTCCACTCCGCCGAACACCATGGCGCCAAGGCGGCCGTTGCCGAGCGGCAACCCCTCCAGCCATTGGCCTGCGGGCTTGTCGTACCAGAGAGCGAGACGGGAGGCCTCCGGGGCGGCGGCACCCACCGCTTCCGAGGTGGTCTGCGGCGCCGCGGCCGCCGCAACGGGCGGGAGACCGACGGCGAGTGCGGCGGACGTGGCCGCGGAGGTGGCGAGGAAGTCTCTTCGTTCCATGGGAATGCCTGCCTTTCGATCGCGGGTTGGGCTGGTCATTCGGGTGTGGTGACGCGGTCAGCCGGGCTCGGGCGGCAGCGAAGGGGGAGCGCATGCCGTTCTCCTTGCCGGCGGAGTCGCGCGGAAGCGCTCACCCGTCGGCCCAGGACCTTCGGCTCGGAGGGTCGAGTGCTGTCCCGCCGCCATGGCGACCACCCATCGTCGTGTTCAAAGAGATGCGCCCTCTGCTACGGCAGACGTTGGACATGGGATGGATTTATAGGGTCGCCCGACCTGAGTGTCCATACCCTTGAGGCAATGGATGCGCATGAACTCGCTCCACCTGCCTGTTCGCGTCGGCGTATTGTGTGTGAAGGCTCACGGGCATCCCATATCTTTCGCAGTGATGGGATGTCTTGCTACGCTGCCGCGGCCTGGGGCAACGAGCAGGGAGCAGTCGCATGTCACTGACCGACAAGGCCATCGACCGCATCAGGGATCTCATCCAGTCCGGCGAGCTGCCGCCAGGCGCCAAGCTGCCGCCCGAGCAGCAGCTGGCCGCGGAGCTGGGTCTGTCCCGCAATCTCATGCGAGAAGCGGTGAAGGCACTGGTCGTCGCCCGCGTACTGGAGATCCGCCGGGGCGACGGCACGTATGTGACCAGCCTCGAACCCGGGCTGCTGCTGAGCAGCATCGGGTCAGCGGTGGAACTGCTGCACGGCGACACCTTGCTCGAGCTGTGCGAGGTACGCCGACTGTTCGAACCGGTCGCCACGGGCCTCGCCGCCACCCGGATCTCGCCCGAGGAACTGGCGGAGGTGGAGCGGCACCTGAACGCGATGCGAGCGGCCTGGGACGACGTGGAGCGGCTCAACGAGCACGACGCCGCGTTCCACCGGGCGGTGGTCGCGGCCACCGGCAACGCCACCCTCGCCACCCTGCTGGAAGGGATCTCCAGCCGGACGCTGCGCGCCCGAGTCTGGCGCGGTCTGGTCGACGACAACGCCGCTGCCCGCACGGTCGCCGAACACGAGGCGATCCACCAGGCGCTGGTTGCCGGCGATGCCGCCCTCGCCCAGGCCGCCGCGCTGCTGCACGTCAGCACCACCGAGCAGTGGCTGCGTGAGCACTTGGAGCCCAACGGCGGCGTTCCGAGCGGCGCGACGACCGCCTATCGATCCCGGTAGTTCATGAACCAGTGGGTGTCGAACCAGCGGGCCATCGTGAACGGGTGGTGCGGGTCGGTGAGGACGTGGCAGACGAACTCCGCGGTCCGGCAGTCGAAGGGGATGTCACCGTTGTCGAAGGAGCGGACCACGACGGGCCAATGGTCGGGGTCGTCGCCGTCGGCCCTCCAGCAGTACAGGTCCTCGTGTTCCGTGCCCGCCCAGATGAGCAGACCGTCGTCTCTGAGATCCGTCCACGGCTCCTGGTTCAGATCCAGGTATGCGTCGAAGGCGCCCGCGCCGAACGTCTCGACCATGCGCTTGTAGTCGCTCGGCAGCGCGGTGCCCAGCCGGGACTCCGTCTCCGCCCAGTCCACGTCCGGCCGCTGGGCGGGCTGCGTCCAGCCGGTGATCCGTATGAGCCGCTCCGTCCAGTCGACGCCCTCCTCCGGAACGACCGCCGAGGGTTCGGGCACCTCCCTGTGAGCGACCACCAGCACCGGCCGCTCGATCCCCTCCGCGTCCCGCGCCGTACCGGTGCCGACCCACTGATCCCCGTACGCCCACGCCCGTATCGTCACGGCCCGGTCCGCGAAGGGGACCAGGAGCGCCGCGCCCCTGGAGTCGTCGACCGTCGGATCGGTGAAGCCGTCGAGGACGAGGGTGCGCGGGGCGCCGTACCTGTCGGCGATCAGGTCGGTGAGGTCATGCCGGTTCAGCTCCCTGGGCAGGTACATGTAGCCGTCACCCGGGCCGAGTTCGGCCAGCAGGTCGTCGACCTTCGCTTGTGTGAGCTCCATGGCGGACAGTGAAGCGCACAGCACTGACAACGGAAGTGCCGCTCCCGACTCGCGGCGGCGCCGTACGCGCCAGGGTCGGACGCGGGCGGCCCGATGTCCGACACCGTCCGATGACCCGTCCCGACGGGTCATGGCACCGTTCCCTTGCTCCGGTACCGCACCGACGGCACCCATGAGGGGAAACATTGACCACCACCGCCACCACTGCCGACCTCCCGAGCGGGAACCCACCGACGGTCGTCGACTCCACCGCCCACGGAGGCGGAGTGTGGCGCTCACGTTCGACGACGGGCCCGACCCGCAGGCCGCCCCACGGCTCCTGGAGGTACTGCGCAAGCATCACGTCCGGGCCGTGTTGTGCCTGTGGGGCGACCATGTGCGGGAACACCCCGAGGTGGTGCGGGAGATCGTGCGCGACGGCCATGAGCCGGGCAACCACTCCCTGCACCACGACGACATGTCCGCCTGGACACCGGAGCGGATCCGCGCGGACCTCAAGCAGACCGGTGCGCTGATCCACCAGGCGGCGTCCGGTGCTCCCGTCCGCTGGTTCCGGGCCCCGTACGGCAGTTGGGGGAGGAGCCCCGAGGTCGCCGCCGGACTGGACATGCGGCCGCTCGGCCGGCGGCTCGCCGTCGGTGACCGGGAACCGCCGGGCACCGACGAACTCGTGCGCCGCCTGCGGGAGGGCACCACGCCGGGCGCGGTGGTGCTGCTGCACGACGGGGGCGGCGACCGCCGCCAGACCGTCGAGGCCGTCGACCGGATCATCCCCGAGTTCCGCGCCGCGGGCCGGCGCTTCGACATGCCCGCCCGCCGCGCCTGACCACGTCCCCCGGACCGCCTCCCCCTGACGCTGCTCACGGCCGCGCTCGTGGTGGCCGCCGCACCGACCGCCGCCGGCCTCGCGCAGGACGGCCACGGCACGGCCGACCCTCCGGCCCACCACCAGGCGGCCCGCAGCAGCGCCTCGAAGTGAGCGATCACCCCCACCCCGCGGTGGCCGCGTCCGGATCGAGCGCCGACAGGCGCAGCAGCAACCCCTTCACGGCACGCAGTCCAGGAAGGCCCCGACCCCGCCCGGCAGAAGGAAGAACGGCAGGACCGGCCCACGGCGCAGCCCGTCCGGGCCGCACGTCGGCCGCACGTCGGCCGCACGTCGGCCGTGTGGCGGCCCGGCTGGCGGGCGGTGAGACTGGGAGACAGCGGCGCCTGGAGATGGGTACGTCATGAGCACCATCACGGAAACGATCGAGATCGCGGTACCGGTGCGGACCGCGTACGACCAGTGGACGCAGTTCAAGAGCTTTCCCCGGTTCATGACCGTGGTGAAGCGGGTCGAGCAGGTCAAGCCGAACGTCACCACGTGGGTCATCGGTGTGGGACCGGTGTGCCGTGAGTTCCAGGCGGAGATCGTCGAGCAGGAGCCCGACTCCCATCTGGCCTGGCGGAGCCTCGAGCGGCGTCCCTCCCACCGCGGCGAGGTGTCGTTCCGGTCCGTCGGCGAGGGGAGTACGTCGGTCAGCGTGCGGCTGGAGGTGGAGCCGCGCGGCGTCGCCGGTGTGCTCACCGTGGCGCCCGGGCTGACGAGGCGTGTCGTACGGGCGGAGCTCGGCCACTTCAGGGAGTACATCGAGGGGCTGGGGGAGGCGGGCGGTGCCTGGCGGGGAACCATCCGCAACGGACACGTGCGGCCCGTGGAACCGGAACCGCCGAGGAGCCGGGTGCCCTGCTGGCCGGTCGGTTGACCTCGGGCGGGAACAGGAAGAGCGAGAGGCGACCCGATGAACGAGCCCCGCGGTGAACAGCCGAAGGACGAGCTGACCGTGACGCCGCCCAAGAAGTGGGCCGCGGGAGTTCCCGCCGTGGTGCACGCCCTGGAGTACTCCCTGGAGCAGACGTCCCCGCTGAAGACCGGGGTGGACCTGCTGGCCATGAACCAGGTGGGCGGCATCGACTGCCCCGGCTGCGCCTGGGCGGACCCCGCTCCGGGCCACCGGCACCGCAACGAGTACTGCGAGAACGGCGCCAAGCACATCAACGACGAGGCCACGACGCGGCGCATCACCGCCGACTTCTTCCGTGAGCACAGCGTCTCCGAGCTGAGCCGGCAGTCCGACATGTGGTTGAACCATCAAGGACGGCTCACGGAACCGATGGTGAAGTGGCCGGAGTCCGACCACTACGAGCCGATCAGCTGGAACGACGCCTTCCGACTGCTCGCCGGCGAGCTGAACTCCCTGGACTCGCCCGACGAGGCGGTCTTCTACACCTCGGGCAGGGCAAGCAACGAGGCCGCGTTCGTCCTGCAGTTGTTCGCCCGCGCCTTCGGCACCAACAACCTGCCCGACTGCAGCAACATGTGCCACGAGTCCAGCGGCTTCGCCCTGCACGAGACGCTGGGCACCGGCAAGGGCACGGTCAGCCTGCACGACCTCCACCACGCCGACCTGATCTTCCTGGTGGGGCAGAACCCCGGCACCAACCACCCGCGGCAGCTGTCCGCACTGGAACAGGCCAAGCTCAACGGCGCCCGCATCATCGCGGTGAACACCCTGCCCGAAGCCGGCCTGCTGAGGTTCAAGAACCCGCAGAAGGCGCGCGGGGTGATCGGGCGCGGCGTCCAGATCGCCGACCGGTTCCTGCACATCCGCGCAGGCGGTGACCTGGCGCTGTTCCAGGCGCTGAACCGGCTGCTGCTGGAGGCCGAGGACGCCCGGCCCGGGCAGGTTCTGGACCACGACTTCATCCGCGCCGACACCAGCGGCTTCGAGGAGTTCGCCGAGCACGTCCGATCCATCTCCTGGGAGGACGTGCTCACCGCGACCGGCCTGAGCCGGACGCAGATCGAGCACGTCCGCGACGACGTGCTGCGCAGCGAACGGGTCGTCGTCTGCTGGGCCATGGGGGTCACCCAGCACAAGCACGGGGTGCCCACCATCCGGGAGATCGTGAACTTCCTGATGCTGCGCGGAAACCTCGGCAGGGCCGGCACCGGAGCCTGCCCGGTGCGCGGCCACAGCAACGTGCAGGGCGACCGCACCATGGGAGTCTGGGAGCAGATGCCCGACTCCTTCCTGGACGCGCTGCAGCGCGAGTTCGGCTTCGACCCGCCGCGCGCCCACGGAGTGGACTCGGTGAACTCGATCAGGGCGATGCGTGAGGGCCGCGTCAAGTTCTTCCTCGCGCTGGCCGGCAACTTCGTCCGGGCCGCACCGGACAGCGAGGTCACCGAGGCAGCCCTGCGCAACTGCCGCCTGACCGCCCACATCTCCACCAAGCTCAACCTGTCCCACGCCGTCTGCGGCCGGACCGCGCTCATCCTGCCCACCCTCGGCCGCACCGAACGGGACATCCAGGCCGGCGGCGAGCAGTTCGTCACCGTGGAGAACTCGATGAGCGAGGTGCACTCCTCGCGGGGGCGGCTGAAGCCGGCCTCCAAGCTCCTGCTCAGCGAGGTCGCCATCCTGTGCCGGCTCGCCCGCCGGACCCTGAACGGCAGACCCGACATCCCCTGGGACCGGTTCGAGGCCGACTACGGAGCGATCCGCGACCGGATCTCCCGGATCGTGCCGGGACTGCACGACTTCAACCGGCGGGTGGCCCGCCCGGGCGGCATCCAGCTGCCGAACCCGGTCAACGAGGGCGTGTTCCCCACCGCCGTCGGCAAGGCGCTGTTCACCTGCAACGACTGGGAGATGCCGCACCTGCCCGAAGGGCACCTGCTGTTGCAGACCCTGCGCTCCCACGACCAGTGGAACACCATCCCGTACACGCCCGACGACCGCTACCGGGGCATCCACGGCAGCCGCCGGGTGGTCCTCGTCAACCCGGCCGACCTGACCGAACTCGGCCTGTCCGAAGGACAGCACGTCGACCTGATCGGCGTGTGGACCGACGGCGCCGATCGTCGTGCCGAGGACTTCGAGGTGGTCCCGTACCCGACCAGCCGGGGGTGCGCCGCCTCGTACTACCCGGAGACCCAGGGCCTGGTACCCCTGGACAGCGTGGCCGACATCAGCAACCAGCCCACGTCCAAGGGCGTCGTGGTCCGCCTGGAGCCCACGGCGCCACAGCCGATGACCTCCCCGGGCTGACCAGCGGCGCCCGGCGCCGGCCCGCCGCCGCGGGTAGCCTGGCAGGGGCCGGACGGGGAGTGCTCGTGGGCGATCGAACCAGTGCGGATCGAACCGGTGCGGACGGAGCAGGCCGGGCCCGCGCGGCCGCACTCGCCGAACTGGTCGCCTGGGCCGGACAGCGGCTGCCCGGGCTGATCGCCGGGAAGGCCGAGGTGCGCGTGTTCAGCACCAGCCCGCTTGCCGCCCTCGTCGCCCACGACCCCGACGAGGGACGGCGGCTGGCGCAGCACAGGTGCTCGGCGCCGTGGTCGACCTGCCGCCGGAGGACCGCGACGCGCTCCTGGACACCCTCGACGCGTTCCTGCACCACGGCGGCTCGGCCGACCGCGCCGCGCGGGTCCTGCACTGCCGCCCCAACACCGTCCGCTACCGGCTCAACCGGATCCGCGAGCTGACCGGCCGGTCGCTGAACGAGCCGCCGGCCCTCGCCGAACTGGCGACCGCGGCACAGGCGGTACGCCTCAACGCCGGCCGGTCATGACCGGTGCGCGGCCCGCGCCGGCCCGAGTTCAGGACGTGAATGCCACCACCGCCTCGTCGGTGTACACCAGGAAGGTCAGCGTCTGCCGGAAGTACAGCTCGACTTCGTCGGCGTCGTGCGCGGTGTAGCCGATCGCGAGGTCCTCGCCCAGACGCAGCTCGAAGTCGCCGCCCCGGGTGGACAGCAGGAAGGCGCCGTCGAGCGCGGGCGCCCAGATCGGCGGCCCGTCCAGCAGCCGGCCGAGGTGTTCGGCGATGGGGTAACCGTGATCGGACGTCTCGCTCACCGCGGTGTACGCGTCGGCGCCCAGCAGCAGCGCGTACGGTCCGGCCACCCCGGCCAGCCGGAGCGTCGTCAGGGCCCGGCTCACCGCGTCCGGGTAGTCGCGAGGCTCCGCCGGCAGGGCGAGCACCGGGTGGGAGGTGCGACCGCGCAGTCCGTCGATGCCCGCTGCCGCGTACCCCTCGAAGACGGCTCTGTCCTCGGCGAACGCCATGGTGCGCGCCGCGTCCTTCACGGGCTGCCAGTCGGAGTCCTGGGCGCCGCGCTCCACGTCGTCCACCGCGGCGCGGCCGACCTTGAAGGGAACCCGCAGTTCGACCAGCGGCCGCACCTGGCGCAGCCGTGCGGTGACGCCCGGCGCGGGAGTGTCGATGCCGGTGAGGTGACCGGTGCCCACCGCCGCCAGCGTCGGGCCGTCGGGTCCCGTCACGTCCACGACACGACGCCCTCCCAGATTGCGCCGGAAGGTGCGGCGGGCCTCGTCCTCGATCTGCGTCCACGCGGCGGATGTGATCGGGGCGAGATCGCGGTGGAGGTTGTTGCTCTCAGCGGGCGTCGACATGTGATCAGGCTCCTTTGAGGCTGCCGATCCCCAGCGAACCCCCGGCCACGCTCGTGCTCGCGGGCGGTCCGGGCGGATCGTCGAGGAAGTCCGCGCTCGGCACGTGGAAGAGGCTGCCGGTGACCGCGGTGGAGAAGTCCAGGATCCGGTCGTGGACGTCCGGTCGGTCGCCGAGGAACATGTTGCGCAGCATGTGCTCGGTCACCTCGGGAGTGCGGGCGTAGCCGATGAAGTACGTACCGAACTCCCCGTCCCCGATGCGGCCGAACGGCATGTTGTCCCGCACGATCTTCCGCTCGTCGCCGTCCTCGTCGGTGACCGTGTTGAGGGCGACATGGGAGTCGGGGGGCTTGACGTCGTCGGGCAGTTCCACGTTGTTCAGCTTGGTCCGGCCGATGACCTTCTCCTGTTCCTCGGTCGGCAGCGCCTTCCAGGCGGTGAGGTCGTGCAGGTACTTCTGGACGATGACGTAGCTGCCGCCGGCGAATTCCGGATCCTCCTCGCCGATGAACACCGCGTCGTCGGCGAGTTGCCCCTCCGGGTTCTCGGTGCCGTCGACGAAGCCGAGGAGGTCGCGTTCGTCGAAGGACTTGAACCCGTGGACTTCGTCGACCACCGTGACCGCTCCGCGCAGCCGTTCGGCGATCAGCTGGGCCAGCTCGAAGCAGAGGTCCATGCGGCGGGCCCGCAGATGGAAGAGGAGATCGCCCGGGGTGGACGGCGCGTGGTGGCGGGCGCCCGTCAGCGGCACGAAGGTGTGCAGCTCGCGCGGGCGCGGCCCGGCGAAGAGGCGGTCCCACGCGGTGGAGCCGATGCCGACGACACACGTGAGCCCGGCGTCCGGAGCCCGGAATCCCACCGACCGCCGCAGCCCCGCCAGGTCCGGGAGCAGGTCGCGTACGACGGCCTCACCCCCGGAGGTGATGGTGCAGACGAGGAACACGGCGGACTTGGCCGGCGGGGCGATCACGGACTGCGATTCGACCACAGGGCATGCCTCCTGGTTGCCGGGTATGTCACGGGGTCAGCGAGGCGCTTCTGCCGTTGCCGTCTCGTCGCTCGGGGCGGGGTGGTGGAC